>CAJOKR010000009.1 GCA_905235135.1 uncultured Bacteroidales bacterium | reverse complement strand
AGTGGTCGCCGTCTTATTTGAGGAAACCTGTCTTGCAGTTCCTTTGAGGCCACTGCTACCGGTGTTGGTGAAAAATCAGTCTTGAATGAAACTATAGCGAATAAAAAAAACGAAACAAGGGAAGAAAAGTAGTTAAACTAACATATTAATAATCATAGCGTTTGCTATCGTTCGGAATCGTCTAGAATGTGAGAAGTTTCAAAACGAAAATGTACCCGAAAGAAGTAGTGGATGCCACGCTTGGCGTGGATCTTACTTGGGTACATAGGCATCTTCTCACAGCCTCAGACGAAAAGTTAAGATTCACACTTTCTTTATGTCGGAATGATGGCTATCCGCTAAACAAGAAATGCAGGGAAGCCGAAAACTGCGTTGTAGAGTAGGCAAACAAAATCAGCAAAGATATGGATAGCGCATTATGTTATGATTCAGAAAACAAGCGTCTTTATAAAGGTGTAGCAGGGACAAAGGATTGTCTCATCTCAAAGCACGATAAAAAAGGCTATAAAACATACAAATACTCTATTCCGGGCGAACCAGTTGAAATCGTAATTTCGTCAAATCTTCATTATCAAGGAGCCTCCTTCCTTTATGCACAAATATTGATAAAAGGGAAGAGTCTGTTGAATTTCCGAGATGTACGAGCTTTGTACTTAATAAATCATTGTAGTCTGGACACTTTTCAAGTGGAAGCTGGGAATTGGGACGAATTGTTTGATATTATCATTAGGAATTACGATAATCTGTACTTTACAAGTGAAGATGATGTTGAAAACTATTTGAACGAGTTAGATAAAATTGTTTTGCGTGAAAGTATTTCTGTGTTCCGCAACAAAAACAGTGAAAAGCCAACTGAATGGAAAGGAACATTTCTTGTACTGTTGCATTCTATAAATAAATTGTCAAATATCATAGAATGCAAGGATAATTCAGTCATAGACGGCAATACATACTTTCAAAAAAGGCTATTGTCATCTTGTAGAAACTATTTACAAAGGTTTGCCGAATATTATCCGACTTGGGAAAAGAAAGAGGAGGATTCCCGTCAGAAACAATTGTCGGAAAAACTTCTTATTGTGTGCGAGTATGTTGGAAAATATGGAGAACCTTTTGAATTTGTAGATTTATTAATCCCAGGTCAAACAAAATAGAATTATCTAGTAATCAATAATCATCAAAAACTGAGGAGCCGACAGAATAAAACTGGCACAAACAAAATGGAACTGTCAATAAAAGAAATCAGTAATGGGGCACCTTTTATGGTGGACTTTGAGAAAGTGGAAGTTGAGAGATGTCACTACATTAATGCCAATGATGAGCGTGTTGAACCAACTCCAATCCTATCACATTCAACAGCAAATATTCTCCGTGTATCAAATAACGGGACTATCTTTATCCAAGTGTTTGATAATAATCTTGGATTAGAATTTCCACTTGTTCAATTTAAAGTGACATCGACCTTTTACCATAAAAACGAGAGAGCAGAAGTTTCTCAAACTGCTATGGTGCGAGGTGATGAAATAATTGAGGAATTACCCATTTCATATGAAGGTCTTGAGAACGGGAAAGTCAACTTGTTTATGATTTCCAAACAACAAGGTAAAACAATAGCTTTCCTTATTCTCAATCCCAAAGGAATTGATGAATATTATTATCGTATCACGTTTAAAGAAGCATAACCATGGCAGAAGGAATTAATATGGGGCGAAGATCCCCTTGGACAAAAGAGCAGTACGAATCGATGTTTAACAAGGTCAATTCGTATTGTAAAATGCTAACTGCACAAGTGATCAAAGAGGAAGGATTGAAAATGGGAGAAGAAACATTTGCTGCGTACAATATGTTTCAATACATTGTTCTTTACCTTTATATCCATTATCACTATGGAAAATTTGAGGATCTCGGGATGAATAATAGTGACATCTCAACATACATAATAATGTTTGTGCCCAATGCAAAACATTTTGCACAAGGGATGAAAGAGGGTATGGAAACAGATAATGTGTTCTATTACGATACAAAAAACGAAATCGCACCTGTCTTGATTGACATGTGTAAGGAAATAATCTACATTGAGGATAACTTTTAAATGATTAGATATGAATAACGTTTACAGAAAAGCCTTTATTTTTGAGGCTTCACGGTACGAGGAGTATATGAATGGAAGATGTACTCGTCAAGGAAAGATCAATTGTACAATTGTTGCAAAACCGATTAATAGCGATACACTCTCGGTCGCTTTATTTGACAATATCCCAACAGGAATAAACCAGCATTTTGGTCTTCCGATTTTTGGAATAGAGCGTGGTGATGTTTTGGAAGATAGGGTTCAATATGGTCGGCTCCCTGACTCAATGAGTTGGGATGATCCCAATGAGCCTCTTGTGTGCAATATATTCAATAACATGACCTGTATCCGTTTTGCAATGATGTCACCATTGCGCATCATCGAATTTTTTGGTGTATTTACAGACATTAGAGAACCTGATCAAACAGCACAATATGGCAAATAAATTAAAAGACACAGCACCTTTTACCGCTGATGATTTAAGAAATCTTGTGGTTGATCTAAATAAATACAAGAGTCTAATGTGGACTCGCGCACAGCTTGACGGTAGGCAAGATTATGCTATTCAATACAGTGAAGTTATTCGTACTTTTTTAGATGGGATTTACAATGTGTGGGAATGTTACGGTTATGGATGGGCAGACGATTTGGCTGATGAAAAAGGTATTGACGGATTTCGATTTAGAATCTTCCAGATGGGAATTGAGGAGCGAGTAGAGGGGTTGCTTGAAGCACTTCGAATGCAAAACATTTTTGAAATGTTTGAAGGAGGAAAAGAAACCAGAAACACATTAATTGAGGTGTATGACGATCTGTTGAAAAATCTGAAACTTGGAAAAATAACTTTTTGATTAACACAAACAATTATGCAGATAAACACAATAAGCGCAGATTTAGGCTTTGAAAAAGCCGACCGATATCTTCCTGTAAGATTATCGACCACCTATTTTGATAAGATCGGAGAATGTATGTGTATTGTCGCAAATCGAGCCGATGGGATGACAACAGACATAGGAGAAAATGCTGATTCCGAAGTGTTTGTTGCCTTAATGAACCCAAGATTATACGAAGAAGTAAAGCATAAGGTCTTAAATATGGATTATTGGACACCGAATACTTGGTACAATACACTTGATGGTTTTGCAGACGGGAAACCCAGAAAAATACATTTAGAAGGTCGCGTTTTTTAAACACAGGCCATGCCAAACTATCCGCAGCACAAGCGAAATCCTTATGATTGCGGATTGTTCTTCCGTTCTTGAAAAAAACTTACCAAACTCTGAAAAACTTTTGTCATACCTTGGCCGCGTTAAACAGTAAAGACACTCAAGTTTCGCATTTTCCAACAGGTGCTTTTTCAAGCAGAATCAGAAATCATCTCCGCCGTATGCGGATATGGGTGATCTGTTCGTTTACGAATCAGCCTGTCAGGGCTGAAAGACTCGGTAGCCAATGCGGTTTCCCACACGCGGGTTTCGCCAACAAAGCCTCCGAGCTGTTCGCCGGAAGTGTTATTGCGGAGAAGTTGGAGCCGTTGCGCAAAGTCGGCTTGGGATATCTCCACCTCAACCAGTCGCTCTCGACCCTCTCCGGCGGCGAGCTGCAGCGCATCAAGTTGGCCTCCTACCTGCGCGACGCGGGCAAGATCTTCATCCTGGACGAGCCTTCCGACGGTCTCCACGCGGGCGACATCAAGCGCATCCTCAACCTCTTCGACACGATGGTGGAGGCGGGCAACACCGTCTTCCTCATCGAGCACAACATCGAGATGCTGAAGTCCTGCGACTGGCTCATCGAGCTCGGTCCCGGCGGCGGCGCCACGGGCGGCACCATTATCTTCGAGGGAACGCCCAAGGCGATGGCGGAGGATACGGGGTCTGTCACGGGGGCGTACTTGCGGGTTAATTAGGAAGTTAGCTTGACTGATGAAGAACAATTCGCAATTGGATAAAAAAGTATTTTTGCAAGTTCAAAGAAGAAACGGATTATGGAACATAAAACTAACAAACCAGAAGAGTATCGTTTTTCGATAGAGTACTATATCTTCAGGGAGGGTGACAACCTGATTGCCTATTGTCCTTCACTCGATATCAGTACCTCGGGCAAGGATTATAGCGATGCGGTAAAGAATTTCTTCGAGCGTTTTCAGATATATGTCGAAACCTGTCTTGAGTTGGGCACACTTTGGGACGATCTTCGAGACCACGGCTGGAAAGTCACGAAGAAAAAACTCACCCCGCCAGCATTCAGCCGCTTGATTCGCAAGCCGGAAATGTCCAAGTTGCTTGGCGGGCACATTAATTACGAAAAAGTGTCGACTCCGATGCGCATAGCAGCAATGGCATGAAGAAGTTATCTAACATCTCGGTTAAGGAGTTCCGCGACATTCTGTCACAGTTAGGCCTACAGCCTTTGCGTACTGTTGGAGGTCACGAGATATGGACAAAGAATGGTCTGAAGCGTGCTGTTGTTTTCCAAACGTATGTGGAACCTGTTCCAGAATTCATCGTCCGCAACGCTATTCGCGATTTGGGATTGTCGCATGAGTTCATTAGTAAGCTTGAAGAAATGTAATAGGACTTTTGACATTTTCATGTCAAGACGATGTATTGGCTAACTCATCGGATTCCAACAAATAATGAAAAAGAAAGTACCCAAGAAATCCGCCCCTTTGACGTATGAAGAAGGCGACGGTGTGGAGCAAAACCATAAAGAGGCTTTGCGATGGTATCGTTTGGCCGACAAATGGGGAAAAGAGGGAGTGGAGGAGGATATAAATCGCCTGAAGGCACTCATCAAGGCATAAAACAGCCTCGACAACAATATTGCATACTTTCGGGCTATATCTCAACAAAAAATCGATCCTATCCGCACCTCGCAGAGCTGGGACGGCGCGGAATTGCCTGATTTTTTTCTTTTTTGATGCTGTCCATTGAACAAATAATGTGTATTTTTGCAGCCTAATTAAAAATGCGGAAACGTATGAGCACTGAGATAATGAAAAAGATCATTGCCGATTATTTCAAGACGCAGCCCGTCTTGAAAGCATGGCTTTTCGGTTCCTTCGCCCGAGGCGAGGAGACCCCGAGAAGCGATGTGGACATCCTTTTCGTACCCGACTATTCCGGCAAGCCCTTCACCCTCTTTACACACGGAGGTATGTTAATGGATTTGCAGGAACTGCTCGGACGCGAAGTCGATTTGGTGGTGGATGGTACGCTTCGTCCGTACGCCGCTGAAACTGCTAACCGTGATAAAATACTGATTTATGAGAGAAAGAGCTAGGGACAAGGGCCGACTGGAGGACATTATTGAATACTCTGAAAATGTAACGAGGTTCATCAGCGGCCACACTTTTGAATCATTTGTTGCCGACAAACGCACTTACTATTCCGTGATGAAAAATGTGGAAGTTGTGGGCGAGGCAGCTTACATGTTGAGTAAGGCTTTTAAAAAGGCACATCCTGCAACTCCATGGAAAATTGTCCAAGGCATGCGCCACGTACTAGTGCATGATTATGCTGGCATTGACTCCAAAGAGCTATTTAACACCGCAGTCAGCGGTATCCCCGAACTACGTGAACAGGTGGAAAAGTACCTTGCAGAAACGGACTGGGAGGCATGGGCTTCCGCTCCTGACGATTTTGAAGAATCTGTTGATGAAAGTATGGCAAAAATCGTCCGCAGCATGAAAGCCAAAGGCTATGCCGTTGGCGATATTGCTGAGATCACGGGGTTGACGGAGGAGGAGATCAAGGGGTTGTGAAAAACTAGTACTTTTGCCGCTCAAAAACAAATCAAGAAATGAGCACACAAAAACTTGAACTTATCCGCACCTCGCAGAGCTGGGACGGCGCGGAACTGCCTGACTACCTGCAAGGCAGACCTGAATTAGTGGTTATGAAATACGTCTTTCCCGTCGGAGAGAAGCTCGAATGGCACCACCATCCGGTGATGAACTACGGCGTGCTGGTGCAGGGCGAGCTGACTATCATCGACCAGAACGGCAGGACGAAGGTCGTACACGAGGGGGAAGCGGTCGTCGAGATGGTCGGGACCGTCCACCACGGCGAGAACCGTGGCACCGTGCCCGCCGTCCTCTACATGTTCTACCTCTCGCAGGAAGGCCTGCCGCTGTCCGTGCCGTGTACGGTGAAGGAACAGTGACGGTCAAATTTGTTCGTATTATCGCGAAGCACATTCGCGATGAATATTGTTTTTACAAAAAAGTATCTTTGCAGTCTTAAAAATTAAAACATGAAAGAAATCTACATCAATGTTGACAGCGAGAACGACATTTACAGCACTTTTGGTGGTCCAGGCGAATTGAATGGGGAGTTTGTGGACTACGTGATCGGCAAACTGAAAGAATCCGAGATACTTGAGCCTGTGCAACTCGTCTTCCAATCGCAAGAGCCGATGAACGAGCAGCGTGTGCGCGATTCTCTCAGTATGTGGATCAAAAAATAGAGGCATGAACTACAACGTGAGGAGCACACCAACAAAATCCACCAGATGTGGTTGCTGATTATCGGCGTGGCATTCGTGGCCATCAGCATCGCAGTGGAACTGATGGTCAGCGAGTTCTCGTTCACCGTCCTCTCCACCATCGGTGCCTTTGCATTATGGGAGGTTGCCAACGGGTGGATTGTGGATAATCCGCAACTGCACATCCGCAGGCTCTTGGTGAAGCACATGAACAACAACTACACCGTCATTTTCAAAACGTTGAACGGTGACGAATAACGGATTCGGAATATCTTCTATGAAAAAAAAGCCCATCGTCGTTCTGTTCGCTCTGTTGATGGTTGCGTGTTTCTGCCAAGCCCAAGAGGAGTTGCCCGAATTTCCCACTGACCGTCCCGGATACACTTGGGGCGCGGATGTGCTTCCGCATCACAAAGTGTCGTGGGAAAACGGCTTCGGTTTCGAGTCGTGTCCCGACGGGTCGCGCACCTTCACGCTGACCAGTACCATCGTACGCTACGGTATTTTCAAAAATGTGGAACTGCGCATTGGGACGGATTTCCTGTTGTACAACGACGGACCGGGCACGAAATACACTTTCGGCATTGCGCCGCTTACCATCGGGGCGAAATTCAAACTGTATGAGAGCTCCAATTGGCTCCCTTCCATCGGTTTTGCGACCGAACTCCAGATACCGCATGTTGGCACTAAGGACCTGACCCCGTCGCACCTTGCCCCTTCGATGTATGCCATATTTGAACATAGTCTAACAGACTGGCTTTCATTGTGGTATAATGTCGGTGCGGAATGGGACGGCGAGACCGCCATACCGCAAACGTTTCTCTCTTTGGCTCTCTGGTTCGATATCACGGACAATGTCGGGGCTTTTGTCGAGACTTACAACTACCTCCACCCCGACGGAAACTAATATATGACCGACTTTGGTTTCACTTGGATGCCTTCGCGGCGTGTCCAGCTTGACATCTCGTGTGACCTTGATCTTCTGAACCTTGGCAAGTATTACGCTATCGGCGGCGGGGTTTCTTGGATGATTAACTGACGCAAGGTTCGTGCACTTTACAGTTCTTATTCAAGTAATCAAATCAAAAAAATGAAAAAAATATTTCTTATCGTAACCGCCATTTTGACAATGGCAAGCCTCATCGCCCAACAAGATGCGGTAAAACCCTATTTCAGTGTTGAGGAGCTTCCCGACCTCATTAAATGTCTGCCGGCACCGCCTGCGTTCGACAGTCCAGAGTTTGCCAACGACGTAGTGCGCTACCAGTGGGGGAAGACGCAACGACTCGACTCCGCGCGTGCCGCCATCGCCAAGCGCGATGCGGTCTGGTCTTATGATGCCCTGTTGGCGGAGTTCAACATCCCTTTCGGGCTCACCATCTCTCGGACGGGAACGCCGGAAATATGGAAACTGTTGGAAACCAGCTTGGTCACCACCGACCAGATGCGGGTAGCTCCCAAAGCTTACTACCACCGTCTGCGTCCCTTCGAGATGTATGGCGAGCATCTGCTGTCGCCGGAAACCGAAGATGATTTGAGAGGGGAGGGGAGTTATCCTTCCGGACATGCGGCGCGCGGATGGCTGGCTGCATTATTGTTAGCGGAGATCAATCCCGCTCGAGCCGACACCATCTTCGCCCGCGGTTGGATGTATGGCGAGAGCCGCGTCATTGAGGGTGCCCACTGGCAGAGCGATGTTGATGCCACACGCGCTGCGGCCAGTATCGGTTATGCGGCATTGCAAACTAGCCCGGCCTTCCGTGAACAGATGGAGAAGGCTAAGGCAGAGTTCAACGCATTAACGAAAAGTAACTGCTGGAGGAGATTACACTGCTATTTCAGTAATTCCTTCTAATACAGCAATTCCTCCATCGTCCCTATGATTCGGGTGTTGAGGTCGCAAAGATGTTTGTAAATATCGGTACAGCGCATTCGCAAGGCTTTGAATGTGGTGCCGAGCTTGCGCAGCGAACGCTTGTAGTTGGAGTTGAGGATGCCGATGATTCCCGCTAACAAAATGTAAACCAGCCCAATCCAGAAATGGTGGGTGAGCAGACTGACCGTCACCAAAAGGATGATGTACCAGATCGGGAAGGCGGCGAGGGTGCCGATGGCGTACTGGAACGTGGAGTGCATCATCGGATCTTTTACTTTGTGGGTGAGCCGCTGCGTGATGAAGTCCGGCAGGAAGTTGTTGATATAACCGAAGAGGAAAATCGGCAACGTAATCAGCATCAGGAAGATGCGAAGAATCAGCTTCGGCCAGGAAATCCGGCGGTTGATTACCCAGTGGTGAAGGCCGGTTTTTTGCAGCAGTCCCGTGTATTCGCGTGTATCGCCCATCAGCGCGGTGAAAGCGTCAGGTTGTTCGTCCCGGTACTGGTGGATAGCCGCGATGATGGTCATGGCGGCGTCCTTCTGATTGGGCAGGAAACGGGGTTTCAGTCCCTTGTGCCGCAACAACGGCTCGCTCATGATGTGCGTAAGTGCCTCAATCTCATTGTAATACTCGGGTATGTCAATATCCGGGGTCATCTCCTTGACGCGGGCGCGGGCCTTCTCGTTGAGGGCCAGATATGCTTGGTTAGGAGATTCCTTGTACATTTCGAAGAACTCATCGTAGGTGAATGGTTCCCCGCAGGTGACCATCAGGTCGCTCTGGAAGTTGAAGTAGTTGGAATAGTGGATGTTGAGAGGAAGAATCTGCACCCCGAGTTTGAAGTCGTTCATCTCCTCGGCAGCGAAAGCGATGCGGCTGAACCCCTTTTTGAAGGTGCTCATGTAGTGCCCGTGCTGATGTCCAGCCTCGGGGAAGATGACCAGCGTGCCGCCCTTCTTGAGAATCCGCGCCGCCCGGTTGAAGATGGCCAGATCCTTCTTGATGTCATCCCGGCCGCCGTCGCGGTTACGATAGACCGGCAGAATCTTCAGGAAACGCAAAATCCGTGCCACCAGATCTTTTTTGAAGATGTCGCCGCGCGCGATGAACACCGGCTGTCGCCCGTCCTTGTACATCGTGTGCAGAATCGCCATCGCATCCATCATGCCGTTCTGGTGGTTGGCAATCACAAACGTCGGCGTGCCCTTCGGCGGGATGTTCTCGCGGTTCACGATGTAGAAGTTTCGGTAATACACATGGTTATGTGCCGCACACAAATACTTCATGTACAGGTCGTACAGCCACGAATGTTTGTCTATGTCTTCGAAGGAGATCATTGCTTTTGTGATTGGTGAATTGTGAATGGTGATTTGTAATCTGTAGAGACGCAATGCATTGCGTCTCTACACGCCATACGTCTTTACTCGATCACGTCAATCTCATCGACGATATTCTTCGCTCCGGCAAATTTATCGACGATGAAGAGGAAATAGCGGGCGTCGAGGCTGATGTTGCGGCAACGATCGACATCGTACCAAATGTCGCTCATGGTGCCTTCCCACACACGGTCGAAGTTGGTGCCGATGAGCTGTCCGTAGCCGTTGATGACCGGACTGCCGGAGTTGCCGCCCGTGGTGTGGTTGCTGGCGATGAAGGCCACCGGCAGCTTGCCGTCCTTGTTGGCATAACGGCCGTAGTCCTTCTTCTCCCAAAGCTCCTTCAGCTTCGGATGCACCTGATAGTCATACACATCGGGATTCTCCTTCTCCATGATGCCATCCAAGGTGGTATAATATATATAGTCAGTGCCGTCGGCAGGTTGGAAACCTTTCACCTGACCGTAGGTCACGCGCATCGTGAGGTTGGCATCCGGATAGAACGTTTTGTCCTTGTCCTTTTCCATCAACGCCTTCACGTAGGTGCGATAGTATTGGTCAAGTTCAGCTGTCTCCACACGGTAAGCGACCACCGCTGCTTTATACTTGTCGAAAAAGGCCAAGTATAAAGCCATCATTTCATTGCTGGCAGTTTTCTCGATCTGTTTCGGCGTGGCTTTGGAGATGAAGTCTTGATATTTTGCAGCATCTTGGAAATAAGGCGCCTTCTTCGCGCTGTTGTCCCACAATGCCGTCATCATCGTGCGTACCGTTTTCTCATCTTGCACATATTTTAGCAGCGAGGCGGGAATGTTCTCCTTCTTTTCGTGGGTGAAATAGTAGGTCATCAGCTCCACAAAGCACTCTTTGTCAATTACATCGAAGTATTCAGCCCGGAAGCTTTTGTCCGCGTCAATCATCTTGGTGCGGGTGGCATCCGTGATGTCCTTTTCGCCGTAAAGTTTGCTCCAGTAAGAATAGACGACCTTATCCATCAGTTCCACGCCAAAGAGGTATTCATTAATATAAGTGACCACTTGCATGTTATTGTTGTAGCTCTCATAGACTTTCTTCATGTCTTGCAACAGCGTGCCGTACTGCGATTTGCGTTGCGGGTCGGCGTTCACCCACTGCTGGAACTCCTTCTCCTGGTCCTGTTTCTTGCCGATGACGTTGCACTCGCGGATGCCCTTGCTCTCACCCTGCCACTTCTTCCATCCATTGGAGATGCCGTTGGCCTTGGCAGAGTACATGAGGCGGATGCGCGGGTCGAGGTCCATCTGCTTCTTCATTGCGTCGAGGCGGATGGTGCGCGCCTGTATCGCAATGGGGTTCTGGATGTTGGCCACCGCGTTCACCCCGTCGGAGATGAGGAACTGGCGGGTGGTGCCGGGATAGCCGAACACGAGCGTGAAGTCGTTCTCCTGCACGCCCTTGATGGAGACCGGGAAGTACTGCTTCGGCTTCATCGGGATATTCTTCCGGTTGTATTCGGCGGGTTTCCCGTCGGGGGAAGTGTAGATGCGGTACAGCGAGAAGTCGCCGGTATGGCGCGGCCACATCCAGTTGTCGCTGTCGCCACCGAATTTGCCGATGCTCTCCGGCGGAACCCCCACGAGACGGATGTCGTTGTAGGTCTCCGTGACGAACATAAAGTACTGGTTACCATAGTAGAACGGTTTGATGATGGCATTGTAGCCGGTGCCGTCGGTGGCTTTCTTGGTCACCTTGGCGATGTTTTCCTTCACCGTGGCTTGGCGGTCGGCCTCCTTGGTCTGGTCGGTCACGCCGGCCAAAACCTGCTCGGTGACATCCTCCATATAGACGAGGAACGTGACGGTGAGACCTTCCATCGGGATTTCCTCCGTCATGCTTTTAGCCCAGAAGCCGTCGCGAAGGTAGTTGTGCTCCATGGTGCTGTGCGACTGCACGAAGGAGTAGCCGCAGTGGTGGTTGGTGAGCAGCAGCCCCTTGGAGGAGATGAGCTCGGCGGTGCAGCCGCTGCCGAACAGCACGATGGCGTCCTTCATGCTGTTGTGGTTGATGCTGTAGATGTCGTCCGCCGTGAGGTGGAAACCTAACTGCTGCATCTCAGCCTCGTTCTGGCTCAGATAGAGGGGAATCCACATGCCGCCGTCGGCACGTGCAAAGCTGAGAATCAGGGATAATAACAGGGTCAAGAATAAAGGTTTTCTCATATTTTGGATGTTTTTATTGACAGAAGATTTTACAGGGTGCAAATGTACATAAAATCCGAATACACACAAACGAATACGTTTTTCCCGTAGAGACGCGCCATGGCACGTCTCTACACCCTTTCGAAATCCATTCTCCGTTTGATGATATCAACGGCCACCACGCGCACGCGCACGGGATCGCCGAAACGCAGCGAACGGCCGTGGTGCAGACCGACCAGCGTGTAGTTCTCTTCATCTATATAATAGAAGTCGTCGTCGAAGGAGCGCATCGGGATCATGCCCTCGCAGTGCGATTCAGCTCGGCATAGACACCCCACTTGGAAATGCCCGACACCACCGCGTCGAACTCCTGCCCGATCTTGTCGGCCAGGTATTCGGCCTGCTTGTACTTGATGGAGTTGCGCTCGGCCTCCATCGCCTGCCGCTCCATCTCGGAACAGTGTTTGCAATACTCCTCGTACTGCTCCTTGTCCACCGACGGCTGGTGCGCCAAGTAACGGTCTAACAGTCTGTGTACCATTAAGTCCGGGTAACGGCGGATGGGCGAGGTGAAGTGGGTGTAATACGGGAACGCGAGCCCATAGTGACCGATATTGTCGGTGGAATATACGGCCCGCGCCATGATGCGGATTGAGAGTTTGCTCAGCATGTCGTAGTCGGGCTTGCCTTTCTCCTCTTCCAACATTTTGTTCAGCGAGCTGCTGAACGCTTTCGTGGAGGTGGTCTTCAAATCGAAGCCCAATTTCTTGACGAAATTCTTGAAAACGCCGAGTTTTTCATCTAACGGCTTGTCGTGCACACGATAGACGAAGACGTTTGCGGGTTGCGTGGTCGTACGTTTCTTGCCGATTTTTTCGGCCACGCGCTTGTTGGCAAGCAGCATGAATTCTTCGATGAGCCAGTTGGCCTCTTTCTGCTCTTTGAGATAGACTCCGATGGGCTTGCCGTTCTCGTCCAACTGGAACTTAACTTCCTCTGTCTCAAAGCTGATGGCGTTGTTGTCGAAACGCTGTTTGCGCATCACCTGCGCCAGTTTGTGAAGCTGCAGGATAGCCTCGCTGAGGTTGCCCTCGCCCGTTTCGATGATCTGCTGCGCCTCCTCGTAGTTGAAGCGGCGGTCAGAACGGATGACTGTGTGCCCGAACCACTCTTTGTGTACCTTACACTTGTCGTCGAGGTCGAACACCGCGCTGTAGCAGAGTTTGTCCTCGTTGGGTCGAAGCGAGCAGAGGTTGTTGGAGAGGGCCTCGGGAAGCATCGGGATGGTGCGATCAACCAGATATACGGAAGTGCCTCTGTTATAGGCTTCTGCGTCGATTCCCGAGCCCGGTTTGACGTAGTAAGAAACGTCGGCGATATGGATGCCCACGCGGT
Organism: uncultured Bacteroidales bacterium; assembly: GCA_905235135.1. Lineage (GTDB taxonomy): Bacteria > Bacteroidota > Bacteroidia > Bacteroidales > WCHB1-69 > F23-D06. Next base: position 34,314 of record CAJOKR010000009.1, on the reverse strand, counting down.
AGAGGCCGCTTTCGAGTATTTCGAAAGAGAGGGCGTCGTCGAAATCCTTGGCGTCGGCGGGGTCGATGGTGAAGGTGGTGACATCGCGGAAGTCGCGGCGGCGCAAAATCTCCTTTTCAGGAATCTCCGTGGGGATGGCCTCGGCCTCCTGCTCCACGGTTTTCGGGAAGGAGACTGGGAAGTCGCTTTCAGCCAGGATGCTGAGCATCTCCACGTCGTTGCTGCCGGGTTTCCCGAGCACGTTGATCACCTCGCCGATGGGGTTGCGGTGACCGGAAGCCCAGTCGATGCGGACCACCACCTTGTCGCCGGTTTTGGCCTTCCGCAGCTGTTTGCCGGGGATGATGACGTCGCGGCGCAGGATGGTGTTGTCGGGCACGAAAAAGGCGACACCCTGCCGAATCTGGATGCTGCCGACCAGCTGCCGTTTGCTTCTTTGCACGACCTCAACCACCTGTCCCTCAGGACGTTTCCCTTTGCGGGCGGGGAACAGGACCACCTTCACGAGGTCGCCGTTCAGGGCGTTGCCGAGGTTGCCGTCGGCCACGAAAATGTCATCGATGTTGGACTCGTCGGGGGTGTCGTCCTGCTTGCCCTGCGGCACGACGAACGCCATGCCGCTGCGTTTCTGCTCTACCCGGCCGATGATGTAGTGCTTGCCGGTGGTCTTGCTGTCTTGGAACTTGCTGTTCAGCTTGTACTTGCCGCGGCCGGCCTTGAGCACGACCTTTGCGCTGATGAGCTTTTCCAGCTCTTGCATCACTTCGGCGCGGCCCTTCTTGTCGAAAATCTTGATTTTGGCCGCTATCTGCTTGTGGTTCAGTTTTTCAGTGCTGTTCGAGAGCACCTCTATGATTTGTTTGCTAAGTTCTTTCATTTGGTTGGTGAAATAGGTTAATGGGTTACACGGTTACGCGGTTAGTCGGTTGCACGGTTAACGCGGCGCAAAGATACACTTTTTTATTCCTAAAAAAATGTACTTTTGCCGCAAAAAATAGAATCATGGGAAATGTCAGTATTTGGGAAATTCTGTTCCTGCTCTGCTTCGCGGTCAGCTGGCCCGTATCTATCGCCAAGTCGTTGAGAACCAAGGTAGTAATCGGCAAAAGTCCGCTTTTTATGTCGCTCATTATTCTCGGTTACCTGTTTGGTATCATCCATAAAATCCTGTACCACCATGACATTGTCATCTGGCTTTACGTGTTCAACGCCCTGCTGGTTTCCACGGATTTGATGCTCTACTTCGTCTATATCGGCCGAAACCGCCGGGACATGAGGCTGAAAGATTCGAAAAGCGACCCGAAGAAGGCAATAAAGTAGTGGATTAATTCCTTACAATCCGATAATGCGGGTTGTACGCATCCCTGAATGCGTCGCTGTGCCGCACGGCATGACGAGTCTGCGCTGCCTCCTGCAATTCGGACTGCAATTCGGGATTAGCCCAATCGGGGCAAACTTCCAACGCAATCTGTTCTATCGTTTTCCACTCCTCGGCCCAATTGTTGCCGAAAGCGTTTTCTTTGCTTGCCGCCTCAAGAAATAAGGCAAGTAGTTGATCTTCTGATAGTTCGCCATTAACCACGCAAGCTAAATTGACCCGTGTGAAGCGGTGTCTGAAACCGGTCAGTTCCCGTTCAGGCATCAGGCTCATGTCGCTGTCGCGCCACTCTTCGAGCTCTTGATGTAGGTAAAATCGGGCGGAAGCCGTGTCGCGCACAAGGTGCTCCGCCCCAAAATAGTCCTGATAGCAGGTCTTGTAAACATCCTGCAAAGTGGCCTTCGGGTACTGTGCGTGAATATCCTTGCACATCTGCCGAATGGCTTTTTGATCGTTGTTACAAGCTCCAAAAGCTACCAACAAGACGACTGCCGTCAATGTTATCAAAATGCTGTTTCTATTCTTCTTCATAGAGATGTTGTTTGAGTCGCAAAAATACAAAAATGTGACATAAAAAGTGCGGAAACCTCAAAAAGTTTCCGCACCTTTCCACATTTTTCGCGAATATATCTGCAAAAAAACTATTTTTGATACTTGGCCTTCAGTACCTTGATCATATCCACGGTCATGGAGGCGAGGTCGTACTGCGGTTTGAATCCCCACTCCTCGCGGGCGCAGTGGTCGTCCATCTGGTTCGGCCAGGAGTCGGCGATGCTCTGACGAAGCTCGTCGTACTGGTATTCCATCTGGAAGTCGGGGATGTGCTTGCGGATTTCGGCAGCAATCATCTCCGGCTCGAAGCTCATAGCCGTGATATTGAAGGAGTTGCGGTGCACAAGCTTGCTCGGGTCAGCTTCCATGAGGTCCATGGCAGCCTTCAAAGCATCGGGCATGTACATCATGTCCATGAAGGTGCCTTTCGCGATGGGGCAGACAAACTTCTCACCCTTCACAGCGGCGTAGTAGATTTCTACGGCGTAGTCGGTGGTGCCGCCGCCGGGGAGCGTCACATTGGAGATGAGGCCCGGGAAACGTACTGAGCGGGTATCGACGCCGAAACGTTTGAAGTAGTAGTCGCTGAGCAGCTCGCCGGTGACCTTGGTGACACCGTAGATCGTCTTCGGACGTTGGATGGTGTCTTGCGGGGTCATGTCGTGCGGTGTGTCTGGGCCGAACGCGCCGATGGAGCTGGGGGTGAAGAGGGAACATCCCATTTCGCGGGAGACCTCCAAGCAGTTGATGAGGGCACCCACGCCGACATTCCAACCTAACATCGGGTTGGCCTCCGCTTTTGCGGAAAGGATGGCGGCGAGGTTGTAAATCGCGTCGATGTTGTACTTTTTCACCGCGTCGGCGATGTCCTGCGCGTTGGTGGCGTCAATCTTGCAGGAGGGACCGGCATCCGCCAAATCACCCTTCAAGGGGTAAATCATGTCGGCGGCAACCACGTTGTCGGTGCCATAAACTGCACGCAATGCGGGGGTTAACTCGGAACCAATCTGCCCGCAAGCTCCAATGACCAGTATTTTCTTCATCGTTATCTTATTTTTTGTGAATACGAAATTTTGAGGGTGCAAAGGTACATTTTTTCAAAATAAAAATATCGGGTGGTGAATTTTTTTGTAGAGATGCGCCATGGCATTGTAGAGACGTGTCAAGGCGCGTCTCTACAAAAAAAACGGACGTGATTACAAATCACATCCGTTTCTCCTTGATTCGTCGGGGTGAGAAGACTCGAACTTCCGACCCCTTGCACCCCATGCAAGTGCGCTAGCCAACTGCGCCACACCCCGAATCATTTACGGCGGCAAAGATACTATTTTTTTGATTGTTTGGGCAGCTGTTTAGAAAATTATTATTTTAATACAAATTGCTGATTTTTAGAAATATACAGTAGGTCTAACAGCCGACGGACTGTGATTCGTCTGCAAAAATCGGTGAGAAATCGGAGTTTTTGTGGATAAAATCAGCATTTTTAGATCCCTAATTCGTCGATAGCCTCCTTGCGTTCCTTTACCATCCGCTTCGAATCTTTTCCGGTGACAAAGCGCCATACGCCGCAAGTCTTGCCAAACAATTTGCAGTATTTCAGCACGATGTAGGTCATGATGGGGTAGGCGGCGAAGTAGCCTATCGCCCATAATGGTTTGATAAAGAGCATGATGATGGTGGGCAGTACCCAAAGGAGCGGAAGGGTTACCAGACCGGCGAAACCGAAGTTCCAGGTGCTGCGGAACATTTCGTCTTCGGCCCCGTTGATTTTCTTGTGGTACATGAGACGAGGGATGAAGACCACCGGCCAGGTGAATGCCAATGAAACAAGGAATAGCGGAAGTAGTATGAGCAGTGCCAGACAGCGGAGAATCAGATTGAAAGTACCGGGCTGTTTGTCCAAAACCCAGTCTCTCATGCCTTTTTCCAAAATTTCGGTCTCCACGGCTTGCAATTTGTCAAGTGCTGGTTTTTTTGCGGGATCTGACAACTCTGAGGCCAACTGCTTGTCGGCCAGTAGTTTCTCGGACAGGTTGTCGGGATTGAAACCGTGCTTGCGTGCATAGCGGTATCCTTCGGGACCTTGCCGCAAACCGTCGATAGCGGTGTAATGGTCCAGATCCGTGATATTGAGCATCAGGTCGCTGATCTGTTTCTCTACCAGCACATTCACCTCGCGGGTGGTCGTGCGTGGTTTCTCCTTGTAGCGCTCATAATAGGGCGACAGCGGAATTGGAGTTCCGTATCGCAGCACAAAGTCATACAGCGGGTGGTGGTAATTGGCGTAATGGTGTCCGAATGGCATGACGTAAACCTCTTTCTCAAAATTGTTCTGCTCAGCCGCGTGGAAGGCTAACTGCAGATACACCAACGAAAAGTAGCCTAAGTAGCGCTTGTTCTGATGGCCGCCCTCAGGGAAGAGGATGAGCGTGTTGCCGTCCGCCAAATAGTTGATGGCCACGGAAAGGGTCGCCTTGTTGGCCTCTTTCGCGTTCGAGGTGCCGTTCAGACCTTCGAAGTTCATTCGGTTGACGGGAAGCAGCCCTAACCAATAGAGGAACTCCGTGAAATATTTGTTCACCCGAAACACGTCGCCGCGCACCAAGCAATAGGGTTTCCGATCCTTCAAGGCCACTTCCACATTCACGGGGTCCATCATGCAGTTCTGATGGTTCCCCACCATCACCACGGAATTTCCATCTTTTGGAATGTTCTCTAAACCAAAACGATAGCTGTGCGGATGATAAAAATGGTTGATGAAGCGGATCCACCCGCAAAACAGTCTCGAAGTAAAATTTCTTTCGGACATACGACTCTTGATTACATTCGTAATAAATAACGCTGCAAAGGTACAATTTTTTTATACCCATGACACACAAAATAAGGACGGCCTCGCGACCGTCCTTATATATAATATTGTAACGTTTTGTGGAGACGTCATATTATGGCGGCTCTACAGGCGATTACAACGTGTGGTACGGAGTCAGCAGACCCTTGCCGATCTCCACAGCCTCCTCGTTCTTGGGGATGAGGTGGTGGTGGCGCTCAGGCAGGGACTTCTCCAGACCTTTGTGCAACATTTCGGGAGTGACGAGGGGTTTCACCTTCAGGAAACCGCCCAGCACGATCATGTTGAACAGTTTGGAGATACCGAGCTCGCTGGCCTTGTCGGCGGCGGCGACTTGGTAGATGTTGATGTCCTTGCGGGTCGGATGATGCGTGATACCGTTCGGGTCGTAAATCAGAAGACCTCCGGGTTTCACGGCGGATTCGAACTTGTCCATCGACTGTTGGTTCAGAATGATGGCCGTGTCGAACTGGTTGAGGTAGGGAGAGCAGATGCGCTCGTCGCTGAGGATGACGGTGACGTTGGAGGTACCACCGCGCATTTCAGGACCGTAAGAGGGCAACCAGCTCACTTCTTTATCTTGCATGATGCCGGCGTAAGCCAAGATCTTGCCCATGGAGAGCACACCCTGTCCGCCGAAGCCTGCTATAATGATTTCTTCAGTCATGTCTTTGGGATTTTAATGATTATTTTTTTCTCAGTGAAAAGATGGTTTCGTTGGGCTGGTCGAAGGTGCCGACGCGCTCGATGAACTTGGGATCGAACTTGCCGTCAACTTTCATGTCGCCGAGCGGGAAGTATTTGAGGGTGTTCTCTTCCATCCACTTGTTGGCTTGGACGGGAGTCATCTTCCAACCGGAGTTACAGTTGGAGGTCACTTCCACGAAGGAGACGCCCTTGTTCAGTTTCTGGTTCTCGAAGGCCTGACGGATGGCTTTCTTGCACTTGCGGGCAGCAGCCGGGGTGTAAACCGCCTGACGGGTAACATAGTACGTGCCAGGAAGTTGAGCCAGCATTTCGGTCAAGCGCATGGTGTGACCCATGATCTTGGGATCACGGCCGTAAGGACAGGTGACGGTTTCCATACCCTCGAGGGTGGTGGGAGCCATCTGACCGCCGGTCATACCGTAGATACCGTTGTTGATGAAAATCATGGTGATGTTCTCGCCGCGGTTGCAGGCGTGAACGACCTCTGCGCAGCCGATGGAGGCGAGGTCACCGTCGCCCTGGTAGGAGAACACGAAGGTCTCGGGGCGGAGACGTTTGATGGCGGAGGCGCAGGCCGGAGCACGACCGTGGGCGGCTTCCACGAAGTCAACGTCGAAATAGTTGTATGCCAGCACGGAACAACCCACGGGGGAGATACCGATGACATTGTCTTGAATGCCCATTTCCTCGATCACCTCGGCGATGATTCTGTGTACGACGCCGTGACCGCAACCAGGACAATAGTGCATAGTAGCATCCGTGAGGACCGGAGTGCGTTTGTACACCAAATTTTCGGGTTTGATTATATCTTCTCTTGTCATAATTTCAAGTGCTTAAATTATTTAACCATTTTTTTCAACGCATCGAGGATTTCGACGGGGGTGGGGATGACACCGCCGTAACGGCCGTAGTGTTCGACGGGAACCTTGCAATCGACAGCGAGTTTCACGTCCTCGATCATCTGACCGGCGTTCATTTCCACGCTGAGGATCTTCTTCATGCGGCCACCGATTTCCTTGACGGCTTTCGTCGGGAAGGGCCACAGGGTGATCGGGCGGATCAAGCCGACCTTGATGCCTTCGGCGCGTGCCAGCTCGACGGACTTCATGCAGATACGGGCTGCGGAGCCGTAAGCCACGAAGACGTATTCGGCGTCGTCGCATTGGATAGCCTCGTAACGGGCATCTTCCTCTTCGCATTTGCGGTATTTGGCCTGGATGCGGTCGTTGATGGCCTCCTGCTTGAGGGCTTCGAGTTCGAGGGAGGTCACGATGCGGTGCTTGCCGGTGGAACGGTGTCCAGTGGCAGCCCACGGGCAGTTCTCCTCGATGTATTCGTTGGTCCAGCGCGGTTTGTAGTCGTCAACCATGACTTTCTCCATCACCTGGCCGATGACGCCGTCGGAGAGGATGGCGACCGGGTTGCGATACTTGAAAGCGAGGTCGAAGCCCAGCTCCACGAAGTCGTACATTTCCTGCACAGATGCGGGGGCGAGGGTGATCAGGCGATAGTCGCCGTGACCGCCGCCCTTGGTGGTCTGGAAGTAGTCGGACTGTGAGGGTTGGATGGTGCCAAGGCCGGGGCCGCCGCGGACGACGTTCACGCACAGGGCGGGCAGCTCAGCGCCAGCGATATAGGAAAGGCCTTCCTGCATCAGGGAGAATCCCGGGGAGGAAGAGGATGTCATGACGCGCTTGCCGGCGGCGGCGCCAGCATACACCATGTTGATGGATGCCAATTCGCTCTCGGCTTGCAGCACGACCATGCCGGTGGTCAGATATGGTCTCTCCGCCATCAGGTGCTCCAGCACTTCTGACTGCGGGGTAATGGGATAGCCAAAGTAGCCGTCGCAGCCACAACGGATGGCGGCTTCAGCAATGGCCTGGTTTCCCTTCATCAATACTAATTGTTTTGCCATTTTGTAGATGTTTTAATTAATTGTTGTTTGATTTCTTGACTCTCCGTGCGGATTAGCATTTCGCACGATACACTTCAATGACCCCGTCGGGGCAGATCACTGCGCAGCTGGCGCAGCCGATGCAGGCCTCTTCGTTGACCATTTCCAGATAGTTGTAACCCTTGGCGTTGACCTTCTTGGAGAGGCCGATGCACTTCGGGTCTTGCGGGCAACCGGTTATGCAAACTGCACAACCTTTACACTTTTCAGTGTCAATGACTAAAGCTCCTTTAAATGCCATAATTCTAATATTTTAGATTGTTATTGTTTTGAATATTTGTTGATTTAATCCAATTTTTTACGAGGGGCAAATATACACTTTTTTCGGTTATGGAGGTTGATTGTTCATAAGTTTATGTTTTGGACCAGGGGATATCGTAGAGACGCAAAATTTTGCGTCTCTACAACACCACGTCATACGTCCTTATTCGTTCTTCCTCAAGTATTCCTCCGCGTACTGGTAGAATTTCCGCGACATCTCATGGTTGCCGCGCTTTTCGGCCTCGCGGGCGATGCTGAGGTACGATTCATAGACCCCCTCGCGGGAGAGCACGATGCCCTTGTAGTAGTCGTCGTTGCAATAGCCGCTGGGCATGTTGTTGCAGAAATGTTCGAGCGTGAGGAAGACCTCTAAAGCCTCCGCCGCACGACCGTTTTGCACGAGTATGCTGCCGTGCGTGTAGAGCCGGTCGTACAGCACTAACGTGAAGTCCGACACGGCATTCTCCTGCTCGTCGGTGAGGGTGGTTTCGGTATAGACCTTGTGGATGAGATCGACGCAGGGCTGGAACTGTTCTTTCGCGAGCAGGATCTTGCACTTCAGCAGCATGGCGTCGGGGTTGAGCGGGTTGTACTGCAGGGCCCGTTCCAGGTTGTACATCGCCCGTACAGTGTCGCGGTAGGCCATCTCATCCACGGCCCGGAGGTAGAACGTGTGGTCAACTTGCGATTTGGCTTCCGACAGCAGTTCGTTCAGTCGCGCTGCTTTGTCCTCAATCCGTCGAAACTCCCGCTTCACGGCATAGAAGTCCGTCTTGGGACTCCGAGCCAGCGTGACGTTTAGCTGCTCGCCGACTTTGTCCATCTGCTTTAGGATGTCCTGCAGGAACAGGTAGTGCAGCGACACAATCTCCGGATCCTCATAGTCGAGTTCCCCCAGCTGCGTCTCCCAACGCTGGAAGAGCGACGGCAACGAATCTGCCGGCATCACCTGCGCTTGTGCACCCGCCGCGGCCAGCAAAATCCATATCGTTATGAGGAAAACCTTCTTCATGATAATTCTTGGTTAAACGCACCTCCATTCCGTTGCCGACGATAGGAGGCGACGGAATCTAGTCCATGTCAGGGCAAGCAACAACTATCTCTCCAGGAACTCTTGAATAGTTTTCTCCAGTTCCGCTTCCGTCGGGGCGCCGACCATAATACCGGGCTGTGTGTTGGGCTTCATGAAGAGCAGGGTGGGGATGCTGCTGATGTTGAGCGCCTGGCAGATGTCTTGTGCCTTGTCAACGTTCACCTTGTAGATAATCAGCTGCCCTTTGTACTTCTTGGCCATCTTTTCGGTGATGGGCTTGAGCTGCATGCACGGACCGCACCAGTCGGCGTAGAAATCAACTATGCAGGGAGTCATCCCTTTGTATCGGAGCCCTCTCTCCGGATCAATGTCCGTGACTCTTTCCAAGAACTCGCTGGCCGTCAGACTGATGACCTTTCCGGAGAGGTCTTCCTTTATGGCCGTCTGTCCGTCGTTTTGCGCCGGGTTCAGATGGGAATAGTCGTTGGCGGCCTCTGTCTGGGTTTGCTCTTGCGGCTGCTCCGTCTTGTTTTTCTGTCCGCAGGCGGCGAGCAGCAGCACTGCGCAGAGGATGAGGATGTTCTTCTTCATATTGTTAAGGTTTTGGTGAGGCCCCACACTGCGGCTTCGCCTTGTGTGGGGTTAATTGCGCTTCGCGCGTGTTGCCTCTTCGAGGCTGTTTAAGGAATTATGTTAATATTACTACCCCGCCCTTCGGGCACCCCTTCTTTGATAGAAGGGGAATTGGGGATGTCTGTCACCAACTGCTAACTACTAACTGCTTGAAGGTGTTTCCTCTCTCTTCGAAGTTCTTGAACTGGTTGTAGCTGGCGGCGGCGGGGGAGAGGAGGGCGGTGCCGCCGACGGGAGTCTTTTCGTAGCAGAAGCGGACGATGGCTTCGTAGTCGTCGGTTTCGATGAAGTTTTGCGGGAGGGCGTTCTGTTCACGGCACATTTCCAACATGCGGTGGCCGGCGGGACCCGTGAAAGCGATGTTCTGGATGGGGTTCTCTTTTAGGAAGTCGATGAGCACTTGGTAGTCAATGCCGCGGTCGAAACCGCCGAGGATCAGGGTTTCCACCCCGCGTAAGGCCTTCACCGCTGCGATGGCCGATTCGGGGATGGTGGAGATGCTGTCGTTGTAGAAGCCGATGCCCTTGAACTCGCCCACATATTCGATTCGGTGCGGCAACCCCTTGAAGGTCAGCAACGCGGCCATGATATCCTGATGTGGTATCTTAAGTCGGCGGCAGATGGCGATGGCAGCCATGATGTTGAAGTAGTTATGGGTGCCGGGCAGGTTTTTGTAGTCGATGAGGTCGTACTCATCCACAATCTCGCCGTCGTTCATGAAGCGGATAAGGTGATTGCGGCAGCGCGCATGCAGTCCCGGGTGCACCTGCGTGCCGAAAACGCAGGTGTCGCTTTCGGGCTTGTTGCCCTTCACCCAGCCGGGGATGTGTTCGTCGTCGCCGTTGTAAACCAGAAAGTTACCCGCGTGCTGGAACTTGAAGACGTTGGTCTTGGCGTTCTGGTAGTTGTTGAACGAGTTGAAATGGTCGAGGTGCTCCTGGTAGATGTTCAGCAGCACGGCATAGTCGGGCGAATGGTGCGTGAATTCCAACTGGTGCGCCGAAAGCTCCGCCACCACGATGGATTCCGGTGTGAGTTGCTCCACGATGTCGAAGAACGGCGTGCCGATGTTGCCCGCCAAGAAGACGTTCTCCCGCGAATGGCTCAAAATATGGTAGATCAGCGAAGCCGTCGTGCTTTTGCCTTTCGTGCCGGTAATGCCGATTACCTGCTCGTGGAAATACTCCAAAAACAGATTGGTCTGGGAAGAAATCTTCTCATTCTCAATGTAATAGTCCAGCATATTGAAGCTGATGCCCGGACTCTTGAAGATGAGGTCGTACTGGTTGAGGTTGCGGTCGTATCCCTTCCCTATGATGAATTTGACGTGCTTATCGTCTGCAAACTCATCAACCTTGAGGTTCTCGTTCCCGTCCGCCACCACCAACTTCATTTTCGGGAAATGCCGGCGGATGAAACGGTAGGTCGAGACCCCCTCCTTACCGAAACCAAGTATTATAACTTTCTTATTTTCAATTCTTTCGAGAAGCTGCTTTAATGCCATAGGGGATTTTGGTTTTGAAAGCGCGAAGATAGTAATTTTTGGGACTTAAGACGTGGGACTTAAGACTTTTGGACAAAAACAAATATCGTCTCACGTCTCGCTTCTACAGCACTGTCACCGTCCCCCGATAGACGTACGGCTTCTCGTTCATGTCCTTGATTCGGAGCACGTAAACGTACACGTCCGAGAGGTGGACTCCTTCGCCGCACCAGGTGAAGTGTGGGTCGTTGGTGACGAAGACCTGTTCGCCCCAGCGGTCGTAGAGGCTCAGACTGAAGTCGCTGATTCTATGGATGAGCAGCTCGGGAAGGCGGAGGCAGTCGTTGAGACCGTCGGACCGGGACGGGGTGATGGCGTTGGGCAGATAGACTTCGAGGTCGCATGGCGGTATGTCGGTCGAGGCCGTGGCGCGGCAGTCGCCGATGGAGGCCGTCACGGTGTAGTGCCCCGATTGGACTGCCGAGATGAATGGCGTTTCTTCCCCTGTATTCCACAGATAGTCAGTGGCTTCCGAGACGGCGGTGAGTACCAGCTCGCCGATGTCGCAGAAGTCGCCCTCGGAAACGGAGATTCCCACCTCCGGCTGCTCCACCACGGTGAGTTGCAGCACCACCATGCTGTCGCACCCGTGCGAAGACTGCAGCAGCAAGGAGTCGCGGATGACTCTCCCCACCGAGTCGGTCTCTTCAGCAGGAACCTGGAAACCGTGGCCTTGATAAGGTTCCCCGCTGCACACTTCCGCTTGCAACTGGATGAGGCTGTCCTGCGAAATGTCCAACCAAATCGTGTCCGAGAGAACTGGCGGGCAACCAGTCGTACTGTTTCCAGTAATTACGTAGAAACCAGATTGTTCTGGCGATACACCGGGGAGTGTGTCCGAGGCGGTTTCCTGTTGGTCGGGACCGATAATCCGGATATCATCGACATTTTCGGCGGTATAGGAGAAAAAGATGCTGTCGCCTTGGCAGTAAAGGGTCGGCATCGCTTGCGTGTCCCAAGAAAGGGTCGAGGGAGTGGCGAAGTCGGAAATATAGACACAGAAAGTGCCGATATTCTCGTTCAAGTTCCTGTCTTCCGCAAATTCGAGAACATGGGTGTAGAACGGCCCCATGCTGTTTTGGGTGTAGAAACAAGGTGATCCTGTTGCCTCTAACCCCGTATATCGGAGTGTTGTGCCCGGAATTTCCTGCCAAACCCAATAAGACGTGTTAATGGGAATAGTCTCATCCGGCACGAATGGACCCCAGCCGTTGCCAGGAACATAGTAGGCCATTTGAAATCCGTTGATGTACGCCTCATCACAGAAAAAGGTAAGCATGGTGTGCCGATGGATATTGAAGTTTATTCCGTTCGGTTGCATGTGATAGTTGATTATTCTCGATCCTTGGCAGGTCAAAGGGGTGAGCATGCGTCCGGCCGGTTCTCCAAAGCCGCCGGTCAGTTGGAACACCAGAACAGGCTTGGTGGCGGATATGTAGGCTGCAGTGTAGTCCACGAACTGATAGGCACGCCGGTCGCCGCGCTGGAGATTGCTGTATTGAGCCGGTGCCCCTGTGTTATGAACGGTCACGTCGGTGTTGTCTTCCAGCGCGTAGATCAGAACATAGTCGTTTTTTTGGCCGTTGTAGGTGTTCTGGAAGGTGGGAGATGCGGGCATGGCGATGTAGTCAACCCCGGCTTTCTCTTCCGGGATGAGCTGGTCGCAGATGATGTCCACATGTACTCCGTCGTAGGTCACCGCATCGTCCGTGAGATCTACCGCCACGGGCTTGTTGGAGATGATTTCGGTGCCGCCGAGATGCCCTTCCGGAGATTGCGAGGCGGCGGCGAAGCAATAGACCTGCCCGCGGTTCAGCGACACGTTGAACGGGACACCTGCCGTATGCGTGCCGCCATACAAGTCAACCGACGGGGTGACGGTGATGACCGTGTTGTTCTCCGTGGCGATGACCTCCACGCTGTTGCGGGCCTCGGGGTACTGGCTGTGGTTGGGAAACTGCCATTGGGCGGGAATCATGAAGCGGGTTCCGAGCGCGTTGGCCCCTTTCAGCATATAGTCCCCCATATTGCTGTTCTCGATTTTCAATATCATTTGGCTGCCTCCGGAGCCGTGATAGTGGTAGCCGTAGTTTGAAACGGCGTTATATGGACAGATGGAGTCGAGGCCGCTGATACCGTTGTTGTATTCAATATGGGTGAACCAGCTGTTATAGGAAGGGACGCTCCCAATAGTCCAAGCACCCAATGCCGGCTGCTCGAAAGTGTAGGTTACTTCATCGTAAAAAGTGCTGTGTGTCAGGATTTTGTTGTGATAAGGGTGGATGTCTTGGACTTGGGGCGAGGCAAACCAAAAGACAGTGTCTGCTTGCGCTTGCACAGACACCTTCCCGAATGACAACAGCATCACCGCTGTCGAGAATATCCTTATGATAATCTTAAATCGTTGCTCTTTCATGAAATGGGCATAATACCTCTTACCTCATTTAGTCGCACCAAAGTTCATTTTCGTTACAACCCGAGACGAAAAAAAATGATATAGTTATAAATATCTTATTTATAGTTGTTTAGGCCAAACTGCCGATTTCCATTCGTAGGACTTTAATAAGTTTCACGTCTTACGTCTCACCGCTACAGCACCGTCACCGTTCCCCGATAGACGAACGGCTTCCCGTTCTGGTCCTTGAGGCGGAGCACGTAAACATACACGTCCGAGAGGTGGACTCCCTCGCCGCACCAGGTGAAGTGCGGGTCGTTGGTGACGAAAACCTGTTCGCCCCAACGGTCGTAGAGGCTCAGACTGAAGTCGCTGATTCTATGGATGAGCAGCTCGGGAAGACGAAGGCAGTCGTTGAGACCGTCGCTCCTGGACGGGGTGATGGTGTTTGGCAGATAGACGGCGAGGTCGCAGGGCGGAATGTCAGCAGAGGCTGTCGCGAAGCAGTCGCCGATGGAGGCCGTCACGGTGTAGTGTCCCGATTGGACTGCCGAGATGAACGGTGTTTCCGCACCGGTGCTCCACAGGTATTCGCTGGCACCCGAAAGTGCGGTCAGCACAATCTCCCCGACATCGCAGAAGTCGTCCCCGGGGACCAGAATCTCCACCGTCGGCTGATCGACCACGGTGAGCTGTAGAGCCACGGTGCTGTCACAGCCGTGCGAGGTCTGCAGGAACAGCGTGTCGTGGATGATCTGCCCCACCGAGTCGGTCTGCTCGGCCGAAATCCAGAAACCGTAGTTCTGGAAGGGCTTGTTGCAGCAGACTTCGGCCTCCAGATGGGTGAGCGTGTCGTGGAAAACCTCCAGCAAAACGGTATCGGAGATGAATGGATGACAACCCGACATAGGCACTCCCATCACGATGTAATAACCGGATTGTCCGGGCGATACGTTGAAAAGGGTGTCTTCGGTGATTTCCTGTTGGTCGGGTCCGAAAACGTGGATGTTTTCGACCCGCTCGGCGATGTAGGAAAGATTGATGTCTTCTCCTGGACAATAGCTTGTCGGCATCGTCAAGGTGTCCCAGGCAAGGCTTGACGGACGGGGGAAGTCAGCGATATAGGAGCTGAAATCGCCATGGATGGCGGTGTTGTTTCCACTGTAGTCAAGCACGTGGGTGTAGAATGGTCCGAGTGAATTCGAGGTGAAGAAGCAGGGCTCTCCCGTCCATTCCTGCTCAAGGCGGGCATATTGGAGGTCGGTGCCTGGTATGGTGTGCCATGTCAGCGTGTCAAGTGGCAGCTCTTCGTTCAGAACAAAGGGCTGATTCCCTGAATAGGATATGTAATTTCCTGATTGAAAACCGTTTATATATTCTTCTTTACAAATATAGGTTACGAAATGTTTGACGAAGGTGTAGAGTCCGGAGGAGGGCGGATAACCGGAATAGTTGATGACGTGGGAACCGTGGCATGTCAACGGAGTGAGCATACTGCCGGCGAGCTCGTTGTGGCTGCCCGTCAGCTGGAACACCAAAATGGGTTTGGTGGAGGAAATGAAAGCTGGGGAGAAGGATTCGAAATGATAGGCACGCCGGTCGCCACGCTGAAGGTTTTGATACTGCGTCGGGGCTCCGGATTGGTAAACCGTCACTTCAGTGTTGTTTTCCAACGTGTAAATCAGTGCATAGTCGTTGTTTTGTCCGTTGTGCTGGTTCATCGCGGCCGAGGGTGCGGGTACTACAATATAGTCGGTCCCCGCCTCGTCTTCAGGGATGAGCTGGTCCCCTACGATGTCGAAATGCGCGCCGTCGGGGGTTACGGCATCATCCGTGAGATTCACCGCCACGGGCTTGTTGGAGGTGATTTCGGAACCTCCGAGGTGTCCTTCGGGGGATTGCGAGGCGGCGGCGAAACAATAGACCTGCCCGCGGTTCAGCGAAACGTTGAACGGCACCCCGGCAGGATGCGTGCCGCCATACAAGTCAACCGACGGGGTGACGGTGATGACTGTGTTGTTCTCCGTGGCGATGACTTCAACACTGTTGCGGGATTCCGGGAACTGGCTGTGGTTGGGGAACTGCCACTGGGCGGGAATCATGAAACGGGTTCCAAGCGCGTTCGATCCTTTGAGCATAAAGGAACCTGAATTTTCATTAGAGATCACGAGTCTGCCCTGGCACTCCGTCGAGGTATGATAATAGTAACCGTAATCGGAGACCGTGTTGTAGGGACAGACAGAATCGGCGTTGTTGAAGTTCATGCTGAAACCGCCTAACCAAAAATTGCAAACGAATGGGGCTGGGGTATCTCCAAGCGATGGGGGTGAATTCAGGGCGGGCCGTTCCAAAGTGTAAGTGGTGGTAGTCGTGCCGAAAATGCTCAGCGTCAACGTGGTGCCGTAATTGGAACCGATAGCCTGGGTCTTGGGCAGCGCGAACCAGAACGCCGTGTCCCGTTGTGCCCAAATAGGCATACTCCTCACCGACAGCAGGATCACCGCCATCGAAAATATCCTTATGATAGTTTTGCATCGTTGCTTCCTCATAAAAACGGACATAACTCTTCTCTGTCATTATGTCGCACCAAGTCCGGATTTCGTTACAACCTAAAACAAAAAAAATAAGTTGTTTTTGTAAGTTGTTTGTTTACAATGGTTTATCTTATACAAAGAGGGTTGTTGCCCAAAGGCCTCAATAACCTATAACCAATAACCATTACTTATATTTCTCCGCTTCCGCCTCATCCCCCTTATCCTTATACATATAGTACAGGTTCAGTTTGATGTTGTCGTTGTCGGGGGTGAGCTCGTGGGCGTGCAGCAGGCAGCGCTCGGCATTGGTGAAGTCGCGCTTGATGGCGTAGGCAATGCCCATGTTCTCCCATGCGCTGGAGAAGTCGGGCTGTTCGGCGACAATCTCCTCGAAAACTTTGATGGCATCGTCCAAACGGCCGTAGCCGCGGCCTAACACGTTGCCTTTCACGTTCTTGGCGACAATGTTGTTCGGGTCTTTTTCCAGAATCTTGTTAACTTCACGCCAAGCTTCATCCACCTTGCCCTCGTCCAAAAGTTTGTTCACGGGGTCGAGTTCGTGGGCTTTCTGCATGTTGGTCGCTTGGCTCAGCAGATTCTGCCCTTGCGGGTTTTGCGGGTCGATGAGGGTTGCGTTGTAGGCGGCCTGGTACGCCAGCTCGTAGTTTTCGTCCAAAAAGGCCAGCTCGCTGAGCAGCAGGTAGGCGTTCAGCGCGTGGTCGTCGAGCTTCAGGGCCTTGTCGAGGTAGCGGTAAGCATCGCGTTTATCACGCTCCTTGTGGCTCTTCTTCCAAATCTGCAGACAACTGCCGCCCGCCGAGATGTTGCATTTGATGCTGTTGTCGGAGGTCTTCACGTCCGTCAGGAAAAGGGTGAAATCGTCTTTCCAGGTGAAGTTGCGGGTGAAGGTCTTGATGCCGAAGAGCAGGCTGACCACCGCCGTAATCCCGATCGCTGATTTCTGCAACGTTGGAATCGGAGAGGTCGCCAGCAGATAGAGCCACCAGCCAACAATCAGCGTGAACCCGATGGATGACATGAAGACGAAACGCTCGTTCATGAAGGTGCCCACGTTAAAGAGCAGGTTGGAGACGATGGAGAATGTGATGATGAAGTAGAGGATGCCGAACGACGGCACGGTTTTCTTTTTCAGCTTCCAGATGCCGTACGCCACTAACGCGATACTGCCAACTAACAGCAGCCAAACTAGCGGATTTCTGAAATCGGTGATGGCAATCTGGTGCGGATAGTAGTCGTGAGTGAGCGGATGCGGGAAGAAGAGCAGTTTGAGGTAGATGCCCCACGTAATCAGCACAGTCGCAATCTGTTGCGCCCGGGTGGAGTGTACGTAGGGGTTGTTGAGAATATTGCTCGTGAGATCGGGCTGCATCATGCTGCCCAAAGCTTTGTAGCGCGCCCAAAGGAAGAAGACGGTGCCGATTACCAAAGGAATCAGGGTGATGAAGTAGTCGGCGGTGCGCTTTTTGTCGTTGTTGAGGAAGTAGAGAGCCAGCGGAACAACGGCCAGGAAGGTGATGGTATTCTCTTTGGAGAAGATGCCGAAAGTGAACGCCAAAAAGCTGACAATCAGCCAGTACCATTTGCGGGTGTCAATGTATTTTAATGAACACCACAACGCGGCGAAAGATCCAAGCATGGCGAAAATCTCGTCGCGGCCCTTCACATTGGCCACCACCTCGGTGTGAATCGGGTGGACGGCGAACAGTAGCACGGCGAGGAATGGCAACGACTGGAACCATTTCTTCCCTTCATACTGCGGGAAAATTCGTGCCAGCACCTCATAAATCAGCAGGCACAGCAGAATGTAGTACAGCAGGTTCATCAAGTGGTTGACGAAGGGTAGGGGAGTGTCGTAGAAGTAGTACTCGTGTTCGGCGTTGTGGAGGTTGTAGTAGTCGTCCAAGTCGCCGATGCGCTCTTTGATGTCCTTCCCGAAGAGCTGAAACTCAATCATATAAGTTAGCTGCGACATGGGACGGTAGCGGCCTCCTGCCACGATGGAGTGTTCTGCCCCGAAGTATCCAGTGAACGTGTCCTCGGAGAAGATGGCCTTTACGGATTCCCATCCGCCCTGGATAGTGTATTTGCTCTCGAGGATGACCATGCGGTCATCAAGGGCGTAGTGGAGGGTGAGGGTGTTGGCGTAGCACAGAAGTGCTAGGACGGAGATGATTATGCGATGGATGTTTTGGTTCTTCATCATAAGTCAAAGTTCAAAGGTCAAGAATGGCTTTGCGGATTCGTATCAGTGTGGTGAGGAGCGGGCGTAACTGATTCAGTGGAAGCATATTCGCACCATCGGAGAGAGCCTTGGAAGGGTCGGGGTGAGTCTCCATGAAGAGGCCGTCGAAGCCGGTTGCGACGCCTGCGCGGGCGATGGTCTCAATGAGGTCGGGACGGCCGCCGGTGACTCCGCTTGGCTGGTTGGGCTGCTGCAGCGAGTGGGTGCAGTCGAGGACCACGGGACAGCCGAACGCCTGCATGGCCTTCACGCCCCGGAAATCGACCACCAGATCTTGATAACCGAAAGTTGTGCCTCGTTCGGTGAGCATCACGTGGGGGTTGCCCGCCTCGCGTACCTTCTCAACCGCGTTGCCCATCGCCTCGGGCGACATGAACTGCCCCTTCTTGATGTTGACGGTCTTGCCCGTTTTGGCCGCCGCCACCAACAGACTCGTCTGTCGGCAGAGGAACGCCGGAATTTGCAGCACGTCAGCGGTTTGCGCCGCCCACGCCGCCTCCTCGTCGGAGTGGATGTCCGTCACGACGGGGAAATCCAGCTCGTCCTTTACCTTTTGGAGCACTGCCAACGCTTCCTTGTCGCCGATGCCGGTGAACGATTTCAATGACGAACGGTTGGCTTTCCGGTAGGAGGCCTTGAAGTAGAATGGGATGTTCAACTCACCGCAAATCTCCTTGATTTCGCGGGCGATACGGAGGGTGATTTCCTCACCTTCCACCACACAAGGTCCCGCGATGAGGAAGAAATTGTTGTTTTTCTCGATGGGTTCGGTCATGAATGTTTACAACTGCGATTCGGGGATGTTGAACGTGTTGCCCTTGCTCATGTCACCGGTGGTGAGACCGAGTTTGAGCCATTTCATGCGCTGGTCGCTGGTGCCGTGGGTGAACGACTCGGGGTTGAAGCCGCCGGTGGCCTTCTTCTGGAGGTAGTCGTCGCCGATGACTGCCGCGCAGTCGATAGCCTCGCGCAGGTCGCCGTCATCCAGCGACTTGAAGGTCTTGTTCTCGTAATAGCCCCACACGCCGGCGTAGAAGTCGGCCTGTAGCTCGATGCGCACACTGATTTTATTGGCGTTTGCCTCGCTCGTTCGTGACATCTGCGCGTGCGCTTGGTCGAGGGTGCCGAGCAGGTGCTGCACGTGGTGGCCCACCTCGTGCGCGATTACGTAAGCGTAGGCGAAGTCGCCGTCAGCGCCGAGCTGTTGCTTCATCGTGCTGAAGAAGCTGAGGTCGATATATAGGCATTCGTCGGCGGAGCAGTAGAACGGTCCGACAGCCGAAGTGGCATTGCCGCAGCCCGATTGCACTGCATCAGTGTAGAGCACCATCTTGGGGGCGCGGTAGGTTTTGCCCATGTTCTTGAATACCTCCGTCCACACGTCTTCCGTGCTGGCGAGGATCTTGCTGGCGAATTCGGCCAGTTCCTGCTCTTCGGCAGTGAACTCGCGCTGGTTTTCTGTCGTTGTAACGTTCTGCTGCCCAATCTGTTGCAATACGTCCTGCGGGTTGCGGCCGAGGAACAGCGACAGCAGCACCACGATGAGGGTGCCGCCCACGCCGACGCCGGCGATGGTGCCGCCGGACACTCTGCGGCGGTCTTCTACGTTTGAACTGGTTCTTCTTCCTTCTAGGTTCATATTTTTTGGTTTAAAGTTTAAGGTTTAAAGTTTAAGGTTTAAAGTTTAAGGTTTAAAGTTTAAGGGTTATTTGCGCTTCGCTTGTGTGTGGGTACTTGCGCTTCGTTGTTTCTTCGCTTACTGCCCCACACAAGGCGGTAGCCGCAGTGTGGGGTTAATTGCGCTTCGCGCGTTTTGTCCCTTCGGGACTGTTTAAGGAATTATTTTATTTCTTATGCGGGGGGTAGTCGAGGGAGTAGTGGAGGCCGCGGCTCTCCTTGCGGGCCATGGCGTGGCGGACGATGAGGTAGCCGATGTTGATGAGGTTGCGGAGCTCGCAGATTTCGGGATTGAGGATGGACTTTTTGTAAAGATCCTCGGTTTCGCGGTAAAGGATTTCGAGGCGGTCGAAGGCGCGCTGCAGACGCAGATCGGAGCGTACGATGCCGACGTAGCTGCTCATGATGGTTTGCAGCTCCTTGCGTTCCTGCGTGATGAGCACCATCTCCTCGTTAAGGACGGTGCCTTCACTGTTCCAGTCGGGCACCTCCTGGCAGAACTGGATGCTCGGCAGGTCCTCGACGGCGCGGATGCAGGCACGGTGCGAGAAGACCAGGGCTTCCAATAATGAGTTGGATGCCAGACGGTTGGCCCCGTGAAGGCCCGTAGAAGCGCACTCACCGGAGGCGTAGAGGTTGCGGATGGAGGTCGCACCCCATTCGTCGGTTTGGATGCCGCCGCAGGAGTAGTGCTCCACCGGCACCACGGGAATCATCTCTTTGGTGATGTCGATGCCGATGCTCAGACATTTGGCGTAGATATTGGGGAAGTGTTCGAAAATCTCCTTTTGCGGAATCGGGGAGGTGTCGAGGAACACGTGATCAACACCTTGCTGTTTCATTTCGGAGTCGATGGCGCGGGCCACGATGTCGCGGGGTGCGAGTGAGCCGCGTTTGTCGTATTTTTCCATGAAAGCCACTCCGTTGGCGTCGCGCAGGATGCCGCCGGCACCGCGCATGGCCTCGGTGATGAGGAACGAGGGCGACTCCTTGGGGTTGTAGAGGGAGGTCGGGTGGAACTGGATGAACTCCATGCCGCGCACTGCCCCTTTGGCACGATAAACCATCGCCACACCGTCGCCGGTGGCCACTACCGGGTTGGTGGTGTGTTCATACACCATGCCGAGGCCTCCGGTGGCCATCATCGTCACCTTTGCGAGGATGGTGTGGATGTTTTTGGATTCGGGGTTATAGACGTAGGCGCCGTAGCAGGTGATGTCAGGCGTGCGGCGATTTACCTCCACACCGAGGTGGTGCTGGGTGATGATTTCCACCGCCAACCGGTCCTCGTAAATTTCGATGTTCGGATTCTTCCGCGCAGCCATAATGAGCTTCTGCTCAATCTCATAGCCGGTGATGTCCTTGTGGTGCAGGATGCGGTTCATGGAGTGGCCGCCTTCCTTGCCGAGGGCGAAGCTGCCGTCCTGGTTCTTGTCGAAATCGACGCCCCACTGCACCAGTTCCATGACGCGCTCGGTGGCCTCACGGATGGTCAGCTCCACAATGTGGCGGTCGGAGAGCTCGTCGCCGGCTATCATCGTGTCTTGAATATGCTTTTCGTAAGTGTCTGGCTTGTAGATCACCGAGGCGATGCCTCCTTGCGCGTAACGGGTGGAGCCGTCATCCATCTTCGCTTTCGTGACCATGCAGACTTTGCCGAAATTGGCGGCTTTCAGCGCGAAGCAGAGTCCTGCAATGCCCGAGCCGATAACCAGAAAATCAACTTCTTTTCGCATAACTGTTCACATTAAAATCGGGTGCAAAAGTACACAAAATACAAATACATACGGTTGGCTATTAGCTGTTGGCTGTTGGCTGTTGCCTCTCCACTCGCCACTTCCCGTTCTCGTCGGCAATGATGAACCACGCCTCCAAGTCAGGGTTCTGTTTCACAATCTTGGAGGATTTTTCGTGGCCGAGCACCATGAAGGCGGTGGCGTAGGCATCGGCGGTGGCGCAGTCGGGAGCCAGCACGGTGACACTGAGGAGGTTAGTGCGTTCGGGATGTCCAGTGCGCGGGTCGAGGATGTGGGTGTAACGTTCGCCGCCCTCCTCGAAATAGTTGCGGTAGTTGCCGCTTGTGGCCACGGCGCGGTGGTCGGGTAGGGGAATCGCTTGGAAGCTCTCTTGTGTGCCATCGGCTGTTTTCGTCGGGGTTTGGATGCCGACCTTCCAAGGTTTGCCGTGCTTGTCGCCGCGGGCTGCCACCTCACCGCCAATCTCCACGAGGCAGTTCGCGTAGCCGTGTTCCATCAACCAGTCGGCCACTTTATCCACGGCATAACCTTTTGCTACGGCGTTGAAGTTCAGCTGCACACGCGGGTCTTTGCGGATGATGCTATCGCTCTGCAAATCAACAAGCTGGAAACCGACAAACTCGCGAACCGTGGCGAGGGTGTCGTCGGCAACCGTGTGCCGCACACCGTCCTTGCCGAAGCCCCACAGCTGTACTAACGGTTGCACGGTGCAGTCGAAGGCACCGTCAGTGCATTCACTTACCGCTTTGGAGATGTGCAGCACCATGAGGAAATCTTCGTTCAGCTCGACATCCTCGCCCTTGTTCCACCTATAGATGATAGAATTCGTGTCGAAGATGGAGAACGTGTGCGACAACTCCGCCAACAGCGAGTCGATTTGGGAATGCAGCTGCGATTCGGAATCACTGTTGCCAGTATCCACGTATGTAATGGAATACAACGTTCCAAAAGCCTGGCCCTCAAAGTGTTTGATAGGATTATTGTGGCACGAAATCGTGATGAGAAGCAGGGCCGCAAAGGAAATTATAAAACTTATTCTTTTAAACATCTATTCAGTGAAAAAGGCATATATAATTCAATTCTACCACCATTTGGTGCAAAAAATGCTGCGTGAATGGTGACGCAGCATTCTATGTAAAAGAAAGTTTGGATTAGCAAATCTTCCTATTTCGCGTTCCGTGCGCGGATGATGCCGCCGGTCTTGGCCTTGCCGACGCGGATCATGTCCAAAATCGGGCGGTTGGAGGGGCAGATGAAGGCGCAGGAACCGCACTCGATGCAGTTCATGATGCCGTATTTCTCGGTGTCGTCCCAGCGTTTCAACTCCGTGAAGGTCTGCAGCATGTAAGGCTCCAGTCCCATCGGGCAGACGCTCACGCACTTGCCGCAACGCAGACACGGGTGCACCTCGCCGCGAACGCTCTCCTCGTCTTTCATGAACAGGAGGCTCGACATGCCCTTGGCGGTGTAGGCACCCAGGTTGGCGATGGCCTTGCCCATCATCGGGCCGCCGGAGATGATCTTGCCGGTGTCCTCGGGGATGCCCACCGACTGCAGCACGCTCAGAATCGGGGTGCCGATGCGCAAACGGTAGTTCTTGCACTGGTCGGGGGTCAGCGAACGACCGGAAACCGTCGTGTAAGTCTGCACAATCGGTTTGTTCTTTTGCACGGCCAGGTAGATGGTGTACATCGTGGTGATGTTGTTGACGATACAGCCCACGGATATCGGCAACGCGCCGTTCGGTACACTTCTGCCGGTGATGGCCTTGATGAGCTGTTTCTCAGCGCCTTGTGGGTATTTGATGCGCAGCGGCTGCACTTCGATGTTCGGATAACGCTTGGCGGCCTCCATCAGTTTGGCGATGGCGCGGGGCTTGTTGGCCTCGATGCCGATGATGGCCTTCGGGGCACCGGACGCGATGAGCGCGATTTCGATGCCAATCATGCACTGCTCGCAACGCTCCAGGATGACGCGGTTGTCGGTGGAGATGTAGGGCTCGCATTCGGCAGCGTTGACGATCAGGTATTCGCACTTCTGATCCGGCTTCAACATATATTTAATATGTGTCGGGAAGCAAGCGCCGCCTAATCCCACGATGCCGCGGTCTTTCATGCGCTCGATGATCTCTTCCTTGGTTTTCAGCTTGATGTCATGGATGATATCTAACGAGGTGTCGATGCTTTCATCCCATTCATCGCCCTCACGCTTGATGACCACCGCTGGTTTCTTGTAGCCAGTGATATCGGCCACCTGATCGACCTTGACGACGGTGCCGGAGATGGGGGCGTGGATGTTGGCGCAGACGAACGACTCGGCCTTGCCGATGAGCTGTCCCACCTTCACTTTGTCGCCCTTTTGGACGATGGGGGTGGCAGGTGCGCCGAGGTGTTGGGTCATATAGACGACGGCCTCGTCGGGCAGCGGGAAGGTCTCCACGGGGGCCGAGTGTGCGAACTTGTTGCCGTCAGGGTGCACACCGCCCATGCGGAAGGTCTTGCTGTTCAGGCTTTTGATCTGCTGAGCGCCTTCCTTGAAGTTTTCTTCGATTCGTTGTTCTATGGATGTGACTGTATTTTCACTCATAATGGTCAATATTAATGGTAAGTACTAAGCCTGTGCGGGTTCGGCGACGGGTTCTGCCACGGGTTCGGCTTTCGGGGCCTCTTTCTTGGGCGGGAAGCCGACGGTGAGGATGGCGCCGGAGGGGCACTCATCGACGCACTTGCGGCATGCCTTGCACTTGTGGTAGTCGATATAGGCGAGGTTGTTCTCCACGGTGATGGCCTCGAAGGGGCACACTTTGGCGCATTTGCCGCAGCCGATGCAGGCGGAGGAGCAGTTCTTCTTGGCGACGGCACCCTTCTCCTTGTTGTTGCAGGCCACATAGACGCGACGGTGGTTTTTGCCCTTGTCGCGGATTTCAAGCACGCGGGCAGGCGTTGGCGCAGGCCTTGCATCCCACACAACGGTCTTCGATGACCTCGGGGAGGTGCGTCTCGGGGGTGAGGTGGATGGCGTCGAACTGGCAGGCTGCCACACAGTCGCCGCAGCCAAGGCATCCGAACGGGCAGGCCTTCTCGCCGGCGAACAGGGAATTGGCGAAGGCGCAGGTGAGCGCGGAGTCGTAAAACGACTTCATGGGTGCGTGCTCGCAGGTGCCGTTGCAGCGCACCACGGAGACTTGAGGCTCGTGCAAAACGGCGTTCAGGTGCATGATTTCGGCAATCTTGTCCGTGTCACTGCCGGGACAGTAAGCCACGTTGAGGTCGTTGTTCTTGACGATGGCTTCGGCCATGGCGCGACAGCCCGCGAAACCGCAGCCGCCGCAGTTGGCGTTAGGCAGGCAGGCCTGCACCAAATCGATGCGCGGGTCCTCCTCCACGTGGAAGAACTTCGACACGAAATACAGAATTACAGCGGCGATAAGACCCGTAAGTCCCACTGTTAGAGCCGCATACAGAATGGTTGTTGTTGGCATAAGCTCGTAATTTTTGCAGCTGCAAAGGTACGAAATATTTTTTTACGTCGTGACCGTGAAAATATTTCTGAAAAAAAAGGAATTATTTGCTCTTCGGTAC
Organism: uncultured Bacteroidales bacterium; assembly: GCA_905235135.1. Classification (GTDB taxonomy): domain Bacteria; phylum Bacteroidota; class Bacteroidia; order Bacteroidales; family WCHB1-69; genus F23-D06. Next base: position 9,194 of record CAJOKR010000009.1, on the reverse strand, counting down.
CAGCGCGACCCGGAACCCGCAGTCCTCGTAGCGGGAATGGATGCTGCCGCGCTCGCGGTTGGCGCAACGGTGGTAAGGCGCTGCGTAGTTCCAGCTGCCACCGCGCTGTACGCGATAGGTGGCTTCCTGAGTGTTCATCGGATCCGACCAGTCTGTGTTCACCGCATAGAAGCTCTCGTCGAACCAGTCCTCACACCACTCCCAAACGTTACCGCTCATGTCGAAAACACCCAGCTCGTTGGCTGTCTTGATTCGCACATCGTGGGAGCGAGTGTCGCTGTTGTCATAATACCAAGCCACCTGCGACAGGTTGTTGCTGCCGGAGTAGCGTGTACGGGCACTCTTCAGACCGCCACGGGAAGCATACTCCCACTGAGCCTCGCTTGGCAATGCAAAACGATACCTCTCAGGCAGTTCTGAGGAAAATTCTATTCAGACGGTTGACGAACCGATGGCAATCGTCCCAACTCACGCGCTCTACCGGAAGCAAATTGCCCTTCTGGTAACTCGGATTGTTGTCCTGCCCCATCACTGCCATCCACAGTTCCTGCGTCACTTCCGTTTCACCGATGTAGAAATCCGTCAACGTGACCGTGTGTGCGGGAATCTCCCTCGCTCTGCAGGAGTCATCCCGATTATCGACGCAGCCCAACTGCATTTCCCCGCCTTTTACAAACACCATCTTCAACGGGATATGGTTTATGGTGAACACGCAGTTCCCGGTTGCTTGCGACTGTGCCGATAACGCTCCCGTACCCGAGAGCATCACGGCAACAAGGCCGATGGCAACCGTTTTCCACTGTTTCACAAACATATGTTTCATTACTATTCTAATCATGTTGAAAAATCAAACCGCAAAAATACAAAAAATATGACCCCTTCAAGTTGAAGACGCGAAATTTTGCGTCCCCTCCTATTCTAAATTAGAATTTCGCCCGTCCATCCTTCTTCCCCGTCACAATCTCCCCTCTCGCAGTCATTGCCTTCAGCTCAGCAATCAAAAAATCACGGAAGGTTATGGTGGTGTATTCAATCTTCTCATACTGAATGCCTTCGAGAAGATGGTCGCCGCCATCGGAAATGAAATTCAGCGTGACGAGTTTGTACAACCGATTATCGTCAATGCGTTTGCCCTGCACGGTGATTTCCGCAGGCTTTTTGCTTTTATAGACGATGGTAGCCCCTGCATACGGCGCGTTGAACTGATCGGTGAAACGGTTCAATGCTTTCTTCAACTCGCTGCCTTTCAATACAATAAAGGCCAGGTAATTGTCGAATGGAGAAATCCGGTAGAGGTCCCCGATAGTCACATCGCCCTTAGGCATGGAGGTGCGGATGCCTCCGAAATTGAGCATCGAGAGGTCAAGATTGCCGAATGTGGTGTCTTTGATGTAGTTGGACGATTCGTTCAGCAGCAAGTCTGTCAAGAAGTTGGATAACGGGCTTTCGGGCGCGTAGGATTCCAGTTCAGCATCCGAATGCGCAATCACCACCTGCATCTTTTTCTCCATCTGCCGACGTTTTTTATCGACATGTTTGGCCAGTTTCGGGTCGATTTTCGCATCGTACGTGGAATCAACCCGCACCATTTCATACTTATACTTGTATTTCGGCACAGAAACATTTTGAGCATAACCGAAAATGGCTATGCTCAAAATGATGTAAGTTAGGAATGCTTTGATTTTCATCCCACTATTTTTTAGTAGGATTCTGATTACCCTGGCCCATCTTGCTGATACCGTCGCGCATGGAGGTGTCCGCCTTGATGTTCTCGAGTTTGTAGTAGTCCATCACGCCGAGATTGCCGCTGCGGAAGGCATCGGCGAGTGCTCTCGGAACTTCAGCTTCGGCGAGGATGACCTGGGCGCGGGCCTCCTGGGCCTTAGCCTTCATCTCCTGTTCCTGGGCCACAGCCATAGCTCTGCGCTCCTCAGCCTTGGCCTGTGCGATGTTCTTGTCGGCGTTGGCCTGGTCCATCTGCAACATGGCGCCGATGTTCTTACCCACATCCACGTCCGCGATGTCGATGGAGAGAATCTCGAAGGCCGTACCGGAGTCCAACCCCTTGGTTAACACCAACTTGGAGATGGAATCGGGATTTTCGAGCACCGACTTGTGCGTGTCGGCGGAACCGATGGCGGAGACGATGCCCTCACCCACACGGGCGATGATGGTCTCCTCGCCGGCGCCACCCACCAGCTGGCGGATGTTCGTGCGCACGGTGACACGTGCCTTGGCAATCAGCTGGATACCGTCCTTGGCCACAGCCGCAACCGGAGGTGTGTTGATGACCTTCGGGTTCACAGACGTCTGGATGGCCTCCAGGACGTTACGACCCGCCAAATCGATGGCCGTGGCCGCCTTGAAATCGAGGGTGATATTGGCCTTGTCGGCGGAAATCAGCGCGTTGACGACCGGTTTCACGTGACCGCCCGCCAGGTAGTGAGCCTCCAACTGGTCGCGGCTGATGTCGATGCCGGCCTTGGAAGCAGTAATCATCGAATTGACAATCATATCCGGCGGAACACGACGCCAACGCATCAGAATCAGCTGGATAAGGGAAACGTGGACACCGTTCAGTATCGCGATGAACCACAGGCGCAAGGGCACCATCCAGAAAAAGAGGATGACAAGCGCCAGAACAATGACAATAGTGATAACAGTCTGTGTCATAATGTATTAATTTTGATGAGAATTTTCCACAATAATTTTGCTACCCTCAATTTTGCGAATCACGATGGGCGTATTCTGGTCGATGAAGCCCTGCATGGAGACCACCTCGGCCTCGGTGTCGCCGAAAAGACCCGTGCCGGTCGGGGCGAGACGGGAAACCGCCACGCCTTCCATGCCCTCGGCCAACTTGGATTCATCGATTTCGTTCATCTTACTGTCAATCTGAGTTTTAAGTTGCAGCTTGCGCCACGTCTTCGTCCGCATCATCAGCCAGAACGAGCCGAGCGTGACCACTGCCGTCAGCACCAGGGTGAGGATGCCCACGGTGGTGCCGAACTGCACGAATGACGTGACCACACCCCCGATCATGCACAACACGCCGAGGATGGCCACCACCCCGCCGGGGATGACGAGGAAGTCGAGGATCATCAGCACGATGCCGAGGAGAATGAGGAGGATTAAACTGATGTAGCCCATTGTAATGGTTATTGGTTAATTGTAATGGTTATTGGTTATAGGTTATGGGTTATTGAAGGGGGTTAAACGAATTTCACAATATAATAGTTCTTCTTGCCTTTCTGCACGAGCACGTATTTGCCGTTGAGGAGATCGTCTTTCGTGACGGTCTTGTCCTCTTTGACCTTGGTCTTGTTGATGGAGACGCCGTTGTCTTTCAGCATTCTACGGGCTTCGCCGTTGGAGTTGAAGACCTGGGTGTGCTTGGCGAGGAAATCGACCACGCCGCAAGTTTCGTCAAGGACGCTTGTGGGCACCTCGAACTGCGGAACTCCCTCAAACACAGAGAGGAACATCTCCTCGGAGAGGGAAGCGAGGTTCTCGGCGGTGCCTTTGCCGAAGAGGATTTCGGAGGCGTTGACGGCCGCGTCGTAGTCCTCTTGCGAATGCACGCGCACGGTGAGGTCTTTGGCGAGGGCTTTCTGCAGGATACGCAGATGCGGTTCGGCATCGTGCTGGCGCTCCATCTCCTCGATTTCCTCCTTCGTGAAATGGGTGAAGATGCGGATGTAGCGCTTGCTATCGTCGTCGGAGCAATTGAGCCAGAACTGGTAGAAGGCATACGGGGAGGTGCGGGCGGGATCGAGCCAGACGTTACCTTTCTCGGTCTTGCCGAATTTGCCGCCGTCGGCCTTGGTGATGAGCGGGCAGGTGAGCGCGTAAGCCTCGCCGTTGAGCATACGGCGGATAAGTTCCGTGCCGGTAGTGATGTTGCCCCACTGGTCGGAACCACCCATCTGCACCTTGCAGTTCTGCGTCTGGTAGAGATGCAGGAAGTCGTAGCCCTGCACCAACTGGTAGGAGAACTCGGTGAACGACATGCCGTCACCCTCGCCGTTGAAACGCTTCTTCACGGAGTCCTTGGCCATCATGTAGTTGACGGTCAGGTGCTTGCCGACATCGCGGATGAACTCCAAAAAGGAGAACTTGCTCATCCAGTCGTAATTGTTGACCAGAATGGCGGCATTGGGTTCCTTTCCATCGAAGTCGAGGAACTTGCTCAGCTGCTTCTTGATGCAGGCTTGGTTGTGCCGTAACGTCTCTTCGTCCAGCAAGTTACGCTCCTGGCTCTTGCCAGAGGGGTCGCCAATCATGCCCGTAGCACCACCGAGCAACGCAATGGGCCGGTGGCCGCAACGCTGCAGGTGCGAGAGCATCATGATGCCCACCAAGTGGCCGATATGTAATGAATCCGCCGTCGGGTCAATGCCCAAATAGACGGAGCAAACTTCTTTGTTAAACAACTCTTCGGTTCCGGGCATGATGTCATGTAACATGCCGCGCCATCTCAATTCTTGTACGAAATTCATGTTTGGTTTAAGGGTTAAGGTTTAGGGTTTAAGGGTTACACGGTTATATGGTTACACGGTTAGGGTAAGACGAGGGTCACCTTCCATTGGCCATCCTCTTTGATAAGGTCCCAGGTGTCCTCGCGGGGTTGGCTGTTGAGAAGGACCTTGCAGGTGCAGGTGCAGGTGGAATCGGTCAGATTGTCCACAGAGGTGCTCACAAACTCCACTTTGGTGTTCTTCATCTCTTCCACACGCTCCGGGTTGTCCTTCATGCCGTTCTGGAGTTGCTGTATCACCGCGTCCGACTTTTTCGTCGTGTATTGGTACAGATGGGCAAAATCGGCAGTATAAAAAGCCTTTGCAAAGAGCTCCGTAGCCGCTTCGGGGGTGTTTTTCTTCGCTTTGTTCTGGCAGGAGAGCGTCATCAAGAAGGCGCATGCCAGCATTAAAATCCAAAATCCACGTTTCATATATCCTTTTTTAAATGAATCGGCAAAAATACACAAATTTCAAATACGTTTTGAAACAGTGGAGACGCGAAATTTTGCATCTCCACAATTCCTTTAAATCACGGTAATCTTCTTGTACCTAATCCTCTTGGGACCTTCGTTGCCGAGACGCATCTTCTTGTTCTCCTCGTACTCGGTGTAGCTGCCCTCGTAGAAATAGACCTGCGAGTCGCCCTCGAAGGCGAGGATGTGGGTGCAGATGCGGTCGAGGAACCAGCGGTCGTGGGAGATCACCACGGCACAGCCCGCGAAGTTCTCCAAGCCCTCCTCCAACGCCCGCAACGTGTTGACATCGATGTCGTTGGTAGGTTCGTCCAAGAGCAGGACGTTGGCTTCGGACTTCAGCGTGAGGGCGAGGTGCAGGCGGTTGCGCTCGCCGCCGGAGAGCACGCCGGCCTTCTTGCCCTGGTCGGTGCCGCTGAAGTTGAACCGCGACAGGTAGGCCCGCGAGTTGATGAGCCGTCCGCCCATCATAATCTGCTCGTTACCCTCGGAAACCACCTCCCAAACGCTCTTTTCGGGGTCGATGACCGTGTGCTGTTGATCCACATAGCCCACTTTCACGGTCTCCCCGACCTTGAAATCGCCGCTGTCGGGCTGCTCTAAGCCCATGATGAGGCGGAACAGCGTGGTCTTGCCTGCGCCGTTGGGTCCGATGACCCCCACAATGCCGTTGGGCGGCAGGTTGAAGTTGAGGTCCTCGAACAGCAGCTTGTCGCCGAAGGCCTTGCGCACGTGACACGCCTCGATGACGTTGTTGCCCAGGCGCGGGCCGTTGGGGATGAAAATCTGCAGTTTCTCCTCCTTCTCCTTCACGTCCTCGTTGAGGAGCTTGTCGTAGGCGTTGAGACGGGCCTTCGACTTCGCGTGACGCGCTTTCGGGGCCATGCGCACCCACTCCAGCTCGCGCTCCAGCGTCTTCATGCGCTTGCTTTCCTGTTTCTGCTCCATTGCGAGGCGGTTGGCTTTCTGTTCGAGCCACGAGCTGTAGTTGCCCTGCCACGGGATGCCCTCGCCGCGGTCGAGTTCGAGAATCCAGCCCGCCACGTGGTCGAGGAAGTAGCGGTCGTGGGTGACGGCGATGACGGTGCCCTTATATTGCTGTAAATGAGCCTCCAACCACTCCACCGACTCGGCATCGAGGTGGTTGGTGGGCTCGTCGAGGAGGAGGATATCGGGTTCCGTGAGCAGCAGCCGGCAGAGGGCCACACGGCGGCGTTCACCTCCTGAGAGGTTCTTCGCGGGCGTATCGCCGTCGGGACAACGCAAGGCATCCATCGCCCGTTCCAGCTTCGAGTCGAGCTCCCAGGCATCGTACTGTTCGATGAGGTCGGTGAGCTCGCCCTGCCGTTCGATGAGCTTGTTCATCTCGTCGTCGCTCATCGGCTCGGCGAACTTCATGTTCACCTCTTCATATTCTTTTAATATATCGACGATGGGTTGCACGCCCTGCATCACCACCTCCTTGACGGTGAGGTTGTCGTCGATCTGCGGTTCCTGCGGCAGGTAGCCCACCGAGTAGCCCGGCGCGAAGACCACCTCGCCCTGGTAGGACTTGTCGAGTCCGGCGATGATCTTCAGCAGCGAGGACTTACCCGCGCCGTTGAGGCCGAGCACACCGATCTTCGCTCCGTAGAAGAAGGAGAGGTAGATGTTCTTAAGCACCTGTTTTTGGGGCGGAAACGTCTTGCTGACGTTCACCATCGAGAAAATGATTTTTTTGTCGTCTGCCATTTTTGGTTTAAGGTTTAGGGGTTAAACGGTTAGCATTCATAAAAAAAACGTGCAAAGATACATTTTTTAAGAATATAGGACTGAATGCGTTTCTAAGTCTTCGATAGCAAAAAATTTTTTTTTTCAACCCCTTGACATTGTAAAAAATGTATCTTTGCACAGGCTAAAAATTGTTATTTGACTAAAAACAAAGTCGTTAATCAATTAGAGTTGAAATTGTTATAAACCCAAATAAATAGGCTATGAGAAAACATCTACCCCATGTCTTTTTACTATTCTTTTTGTTTCTCGCTACCTCGCTTTTTGCACAGGTGCCGGAGAAATTCACCTATCAGGCGGTGGTGCGTGACCCGTCGAACCAGCTGGTGACCAATGCTCCGGTGGGTGTGCGCGTGAGTCTGCTGCAAGGCGGGACAAACGGAACCGTGTTGTATATGGAGACCCACAGCACCGTGACCAACGTCAACGGTTTGGTCACCATTGTGATTGGCAGCGGCAACCTGTTGCAAGGGTCGATCGCCGGCATCGACTGGGCGAACGGGCCCATTTTCCTGCACACGGAGATAGACCCGTCAGGCGGCACCAACTACACCGTCACGAGTTCGCAGCAGCTGCTGAGCGTGCCCTACGCCCTCTATTCGAGAGAGGCCGCCAACGGCTTCAGCGGCGACTACAACGACCTGACCAATGCGCCGCAGATTCCGACTGTGCCCGCGAATGTCAGCGCTTTTGCCAACGATGCCGGATATATCACAGGATATACTGAGACAGATCCCCTTTATAATGCGTGGGATAAGGATTACAACGATTTGATTAACAAGCCGGTAATTCCGACCGTACCGACGAATGTCAGTGCATTCACCAACGATGTGCCGTATCTTGTTGAGGAATAGCAGATTCTGAGCATCAGCCACGACACGGTCTTCCTCACGGGCGGCAGTTTCGTGAAGCTGCCGGAGGGTTTCGACGGGGACTATAATTCATTGATTAACAAGCCAACACTGTTCGACGGTAATTATAACTCACTGACCAACAAGCCGATACTGTTCGATGGCGATTATAACTCACTGACCAACAAGCCGATATTGTTCAATGGTGATTACAACTTATTGATTAACAAACCCATATTGTTCGATGGAGACTATAATTCTCTGATCAACAAACCGGTAATCCCGACGATACCAACGAATGTGAGCGCCTTCAACAACGATGCGGGTTATATTGCGGCACAAGACATTCCCGTAATCCCAACTGTACCGACCAACGTGAGCGCCTTCACGAATGACGCGGGCTATCTCACGAATTACACAGAAACGGATCCGCTGTTCAATGCTTGGGACAAGGACTATAACGACCTCATCAACAAACCCGCCATCCCAGCAGTTCCCACCAACGTGAGTGCTTTTAACAATGACGCCGGCTATATTACCATGGATTCAGTTCCTGCGATTCCGACGAACGTAAGTGCGTTTACGAACGATGCCGGTTATCTCACAGAGGTTGCGCCGCAGACGCTTTCCCTGAGCGGTGACGAGCTGACCATCTCCGGCGGAAACACGGTGACAATTCCCGTCAACAGCGGAGCCCCCGGACGCGGTATTACCAACATCGACGGTCCTGTGAGCGAGGGTTTGAACGACACCTACACCATCCACTACACCGACGGCACCACCTCCACTTTTGTTGTGAAGAACGGCGCGGCTGGTGCTGATGGCACCGATGGCACAAACGGTATTGATGGCGCAGACGGCGAAGTTGGTCCCGAAGGCCCTGCTGGTCCCGAAGGTCCTGCCGGCCTGGGCATCGCCTCCATCGTCAAGACGGGTGAAGACGGCAATACGGATATCTACACCATCACCTATACAGACCAAAGCACCTCGCAGTTCTCCGTGACCAATGGCGTGAACGGTCAGGATGGTATCTCCCCGACGGTGACGGCGGAGGGGCAGGGTTCCAATGTTCTCATCACCGTGACGGACGGTTCTGGAACCCACACGTACACCATTCCGACCACGAGTGGCGAGGTTACACAGTTGCCTGCCGACTGGACCGCCACCTCCGGGGTACAGATGATTCTCAACAAGCCCAATCTCGCCACGGTGGCCACAACCGGCAACTACACTGACCTGACCAACAAGCCGACCATACCCATTGTCCCTACAAACGTTAGCGCCTTTTCCAACGATGCGGGCTATCTCACCTCCTACACCGAAACCGACCCGGAGTTTAATGCATGGGACAAGAACTACAACGACCTTACGAACAAACCAACCCTCTTCAGCGGAAACTACAATGATCTCACCAACAAGCCAACCCTTTTCGATGGCAACTACAACTCCTTGATTAACAAGCCGAATCTCGCCACCGTGGCCACGACAGGCAATTACAACGACCTGGTGAACAAACCGACTTTGTTCAGCGGTAACTACAATGACCTGACGAACAAGCCAACCATCCCGACGGTGAACAA
>CAJOKR010000008.1 GCA_905235135.1 uncultured Bacteroidales bacterium | reverse complement strand
CAGGCCAAACGGAATCTGGGACTCGCAAGGGCACGTGAATTACGAGAAAGCGTCGTTTTTGAGAATTCGTGGCTGTTTCGTGGGTGTTTTTGTGCCCGGAAAACCAAATTGAAGCTGGTTTTTGCTTTACCCACTGTAAATTTCCGTTTTTTTTTTGTGCATTTAAAAATTAACAGTTAATAGTTAAATAATGCACGGAAAAAATATTTTAATATTATTAGGCAACCGTATTGGAAAAAGTGTATCTTTGCGGCGGAGATTTTTATTATTCATCAAATCAGAAAACATGGAAAACACTAAGATCACTTATTCCATCGAAGAGGCCAGAAGGTATGTGGCTAACGCGGAAGAGACAATCAAGAAGGCTAAGTATGATCCTGAAATACAGTCGTATATTGACAGCAAATATGTCCGGACTGCCGGGGATATCCTATGGAAAGGCTGTTTGATTGCTCTCGACACTGTCTTTCAGGTACGTAAAGGGAAAAGACGCCCATCCATTGACAAGTATCGTGATGCTGTTGCGAAACGAGACAGGAAGTTGCTGAATTATGTGAACAACGGCTACGACATCACACATCTGTGCATGGGCTATGACGGCACAACAGACAAGAAAATCTGCGATAGGGGTTTCGAAATAACTAACGCTATCATCGATTATTGCGCGATGATGATACCAAAACTGGTTTGCGCGTGAAAGAGAAGCGGGAGGATTGCATGGGCGGTCCCTTGATATCCACATGAACGCACGGCATTGTAGAGACGCACGGCCGTGCGTCTCTACAAATCGTGCGTCTCTACTTCAAGAACGCGATGATGTCGCCGCGGTTGACTTTGTGACCGTGGCTCACCACCACCTCCACCAGTTGGCCGTCGAAGAAGCTGGCGACCGGCTCCATGCCGTAGTAGGTGCTGATGTGGCACATCACCTCGTCTTTCTTGAACGGGGTACCGATGGGCTTGGCCTTGGAGGTCTCGCCATCGACGGCCACCTCCCAAATCAGCTGTCCGCTGGCGGGAGCAGTTACCGGACGGAGTGTCGGGTCGTTCTTCATCCGGATGGCGGCATCCTCCTGCGGGTCGTATGCGGGCTTGATGGGCACGGTGACTTTTCCGCCGTTCTGGGCTTTCTCCTTGGCGGCGGCGAGCTCGCGGTTGAAGTTCTGCTTCGCGCGGCCCTCTTTGTACTCCACATACTGCTGCTCGTGCATAGCTAACTCGAAGAGTTCCTCTTCGTCCTGACCGACATCCCAGCCTTTCTCCTCCATCATCTTGCGGTACTTCGGCAGCTCGTCGGGGTAGTTGTCTTGCGGCACGCCGTCGAAGAAGGTATATCCCTTCTCCTTGGCCATCTCGATGATTTCGGGTGCGAGCGGTCCGGGCAGCTGTCCGCACTTGCCGAGAATCATATCCCACTGTTTCTGTTCCATGTAGGTGAAGCGCGGCTTGCCCTCCACCTCGGCGCGGACGTTCATCAGCGCGATGTTTTTCACGTATTGGCTGAATGGGGTCACTAAGCCGGGGGTGCCGACCATCGGCCACACAGCCTCCACCTCGTTGAACAGCTTGACCATCAGCTCGTCTTCGGTGAGCGTCGGTTTGCCGTCTTTCTCCAAAGTGCGGTTGAGGTAGCTGTGGATGCCCTTCATGTCGGCCATCATGGAGCCCATCATGCCGCCGGGCAGACCGCAGCCGAGTAGCAGCGACGTGGAAATCTTGTTCTTCGGCTCGATGAAGTAACCGAGGAAGTCGTCAATGAACTTCTGGGTGAGCGAACGAGCCTCCATGTAAGCGTTCATGTCGATGTCGGCGACCTCGAAACCGTCGTCGCGGAGCATGGCCTGCACAGCGATGACGTCGGGGTGGACCATACCCCAGGAGAGGGGTTCCATGGCCACGTCGATGATGTCGGCGCCATTGCGGCAGACCTCGAGGACGGATGCCATAGAGAGGCCGGGACCCGTGTGGCCGTGGTATTGGATGACCAGATGCGGGTATTTCTCCTTGATGGCCTTCACCAGCTTGCCGAGGGTCGCGGGACGACCGATGCCGGCCATATCCTTGAGACCGATCTCCTTTGCGCCGTATTCCACGTATTTATCGACCACGGCGAGGTAGTGCTCCAGCGTGTGCACGGGCGAGTGCGAGATGCTGAGGGCGGCCTGCGAGATGAGTCCGAACTCGTTGGCGTATTTGATGGAGAGCTCCAGGTTGCGGTGGTCGTTGAGGCCGCAGAATGAGCGCACCACATCGACGCCCTGGGCTTTCTTGACCTTGCACATGAGCCGGCGCACGTCGGCGGGCACGGGGTACATGCGCAGCCCGTTAAGGGCGCGTTCCAGCATCTGGCACTGGATGCCGGCCTCGCGCAACGGCTTCGTCCACTCGCGGACGGCCTTGTTGGGGTTCTCACCGTACAGCAGGTTCACCTGCTCGAAGGCGCCGCCGTTGGTCTCCACGCGGTCGAAGCAGCCCATCCGCACAATCACGGGGGCAATCTCCGTCAGCTGGTCAACCCTGGGCTGGTACTTGCCCGACGACTGCCACATATCACGATACACCAAACAGAATTTGATACGCTTTTTCATACTTTATACCTCTTTTATCTTTCTGTAAATCAATAAAATGTAATAACTATTGCTGCATTGCAGACGGTGGCAAAGATACATTTTTTTCGCCTGCGGCGAATGTAGAATCTCACACTGAAATCACAGAAATCACAAAAACTTTCGCCTGCGGCGAAAACGCAATACCGACTGCCATTTTGTCAGTGTTTTGCGTTTGGCAACATATTTGCCATATTGCCCCTGCTTCAACAAACATTAACCTTTTAACCTTAACCCTCAACCTTAAACCTTAAACCTTAAACCTTAAACCTTAAACCTTAAACCTTAAACCTTAAACCGAAAACCTTAAACCGAAAAATATGAATCCGAATAATTTAACAATCAAAACCCAAGAAGTCATCGGGAACGCCCAAATGCTGGCGGCCCGGAACCAGAACCAGCAGGTGGATACCCTGCACATCCTCAAGTCGATGCTCGACACCGACGACAATGTGATCCCCTTCCTGCTGAAGAAACAGTCGTGCAACCCGCAGACCCTCAAGGCGGCGGTGGAGCGCGAAATCAACCGTCTGCCCAAGAGCAGCGGCAACGAAATCTACCTCGGCGGCACCACTCAGACCGCTATGCAGAAGGCCGCGATGTTTTGCGACAGCTCCGGCGACGAGTACATGGCGCTGGAACACCTGCTCTACGGTGTCTTCATGGCCGGCGGTCAGGCTGCGCAGATGCTGAAGGATGCCGGCATAACCGAGAAGAGCCTCAAAGCGGCCATCGCGGAGCTTCACAACGGTAAGAAGGTGAACGGGGAAAACTCCGAAGAGACCTTCAATGCGTTGAACAAGTACGCCAAAAACCTCAACGAGATGGCCAAAAAGGGCAAGCTCGATCCGGTCATCGGCCGTGACGAGGAAATCCGCCGTGTACTGCAAATTCTGTCGCGCCGTACCAAAAACAACCCGATTCTGATCGGTGAGGCCGGTGTCGGCAAGACCGCCATCGCGGAGGGACTGGCCCAGCGTCTTGTGAGCGGCGATATCCCCGAGAACTTGAAAACCAAGAAGTTGTACTCCCTTGACATGGGTGCGCTGATTGCCGGCGCCAAGTACAAGGGTGAGTTCGAGGAACGGCTCAAGAGCGTTGTGAATGAGGTCATCGAGTCCAACGGCGAAATCATCCTCTTCATCGATGAGATTCACACCCTCGTGGGTGCGGGTGCGTCGGGTGAAGGTGCCATGGATGCCGCCAACATTCTGAAACCCGCGTTGGCCCGTGGCGAACTGCGCTCCATCGGCGCCACAACCCTCGACGAGTATCAGAAATACTTCGAAAAGGATAAGGCTTTGGAGCGTCGTTTCCAACCTGTAAAAATCGATGAACCAGACAAATACAGCGCCATCTCCATCCTTCGTGGATTGAAGGAACGCTATGAGAACCACCACCAGGTGAAGATCATGGACGAGGCTATCATCGCGGCTGTGGAGCTCTCGCAGCGGTACATCGGCGACCGTTTCCTCCCCGACAAGGCCATCGACCTCATCGACGAGGCTGCCGCCAAGCTGAAACTCGAAATCAACTCCGTGCCCGAGGAACTGGACGATGTGCAACACCGTATTTCCCAGCTCGAAATTGAGCGCGAGGCGTTGAAAATCGAGAAAGACGACAAAAAGGTGGAGCAGCTGAGCAAGACGATTGCCGAATTGCAGGAAAAGCGCAATGCTCTCTCCACGAAATGGCGCAGCGAGAAGGAGATTATGGACAAAATCCAGCACTGCAAGGACGAAATCGAGTCCTACAAGCTCGAGGCCGCCGAACAGGAGCGTCAGGGCAACTACGGCCGTGTGGCGGAACTTCGCTACGGACTCATCAAGAACGATGAAGACCAGATTGTGAAACTTCAGGAGGAACTTGAAAAACTCCAGGACGGTCATGCCATGATTGACGAGAAGGTCACCGCCGACGACATCGCCGAGGTGGTGGCTCGCTGGACCGGCATCCCCGTCACCAAGATGATGCAGAGCGAGAAATCGAAACTGCTGCACTTGGAGGAGGAATTGCACAAACGTGTGATTGGTCAGGATGAGGCCATTACCGCCGTCTCCGACGCCATTCGCCGCAGCCGTGCAGGCTTGCAGGATCCGCGCCGTCCGTTGGGCTCCTTCATCTTCATGGGCACCACGGGCGTGGGCAAAACCGAGCTCGCAAAGGCATTAGCCGAGTACCTCTTCAACACCGAGGAGGCGATGACGCGGTTCGACATGAGCGAGTTCCAGGAATCCTACTCCGTCTCCCGACTCATCGGTTCGCCTCCCGGCTATGTGGGTTACGACGAGGGTGGTCAGCTCACCGAGAAAGTGCGCCGGAAACCCTACTCCGTGATCCTCTTCGACGAGATCGAAAAAGCGCATCCGGATGTCTTCAACGTGCTATTGCAAGTGCTTGACGACGGGCGACTTACGGACAACAAGGGTAGGGTGGCCGACTTCAAGAACACCATCATCATCATGACGTCCAACCTCGGTTCCAACATTATCCAGGAGAACTACTCCAACCCGAACGGACAGTCCGAAGAGGAGATTTTCCGGAAGACAAAGGCCGAACTCAACGAGATGTTGAAGAAGACCCTGAAACCCGAGTTCCTGAACCGTATCGACGAGATTGTGATGTTCCAGCCGCTGTCGAAGCGCGAGATCAAGGATATTATCAACCTGCAACTCAACAACTTGAGCAAGATGTTGGAGCAGAAGAACCTGAAAATCGAATTCAGCGACTATGCGATGAAGCTCCTGGCCGACCTGGGCTACGATCCGATGTACGGCGCCCGTCCGCTGAAGCGGGTCATCCAAAAGCAGATCATGAACGAGCTGTCGAAGCTGATCCTCTCCGAGGACATGGCCCCCGGCGACACCATCATGGTGGATTCTATGGAGGACGGGAAGTTCGTCTTCTACAAGAAGTAAGACAATATTTGTAATGTTACTCTGTGGGCTGTCGTAGTGCTTAGCATTGCGACAGCCTTTTTTTCTTTGCTATAAGGGCAATGAAGGCTGAAAAAAAACGTATTTTTGCGCCCTGTATGAAAAAACCGATTCTCCTTTCCGACCACTTCACGATAAGGAAACTGCTGCGCTTCACCATCCCCTCCATGGTGATGATGGTGTTCATCTCGATCTACAGCGTGGTTGACGGCTTTTTCGTCTCCAATTTCGCAGGTACGACCTCCTTCGCCGCCCTCAACCTCATCTACCCCTTTATCATGTTCCTGAGCGTGATCGGTTTCGTCTTCGGGGCGGGCGGCACGGCGTTGATAGCTAAGACGTTGGGAGAAGGGAATCCCGTCAAGGCCAACCGGATTTTCTCCATGTTGGTCTATCTCGGTGGGTTCTTCGGTGTATTGTTTGCCGCCGTGGGATGGCCGTTTCTCGACGATGTTTCCATCCTGTTGGGTGCGGACGAGGCTTTGTTGGGCGAGTGTGTGATGTACGGACGGATTTTGTTTCTGGCTATGCCGTTTTTCATGCTGGAGATTATGTTCCATTCGATGCTCATCGCAGCGGAAAAGCCGAATCTCGGTCTGATTGTAACCCTTATTGCCGGAGGGTTGAATATGGCGTTAGATGCCCTGTTCATCGCGGGTTTCGGCTGGGGTTTGAAGGGTGCGGCATGGGCCACGGCGCTCTCGCAGCTGACGGGTGCAACCATTCCGCTGGTCTATTTCATCGTTCCCAACAGTTCGCGTCTGCAGTTAGGTCGTCCCGTGTTCGACGGCGCGGCGTTGCGGCAGACTTGCGTCAATGGCATCAGCGAGTTTTTCTCGAATATTTCGGCCGCGGTGGTGGCGATGCTCTATAACTATCAGCTGATGAGGTATATAGGGGAAAAAGGAGTGGCGGCATACGGGGTGGTCATGTATGTGGCGTTCATTTTCGCTGCGGTCAATATCGGCTATGGTATGGGTTCTGGACCGATTGTCAGTTTCCATTACGGGGCGGGAAACCGCGATGAACTGCGGAACGTTTTCACCAAAAGTATGATGCTGATTGGGATTATGGGACTGACGGAGTTTCTTCTCGCGCAACTGTTGGCCCGTCCGTTAGCGCAGGTTTTCGTTGGTTATGACCCTGATTTGCTGACGCTTACAACTCACGCTCTGCGGATTTACGGTATCTCCTTCCTGCTGATGGGCTTCAACGGGTACGCCTCGGCCTTCTTCACCGCGCTGAACAACGGATTAGTTTCAGCGCTCATCTCCACCAACCGCACGTTGGTTTGCGAGACCTTGGCGGTGCTGCTGTTGCCCGCGATTGTCGGGGTCAGCGGCATCTGGTACGCCATCATCTTCGCCGAGGTCGCCGCCCTCGTGCTGACCGTGACGATGCTGGTGCGGAATGGGGAACGGTACGGGTATTTGAAGACGTGAGACTTGGGACTTTAGACTTAGGACTTTAGACTTAGGACTTGGGATTTGATATCGTCTCTGTTGATAACTTGTTGATAAAAAACCTCCGTTTCAGGCAACAAATCCTTGACGGCTGTCTTTATAATTGCTACTTTTGCACCGTTATTCTGCTGTAGGGTAGAACAACCTATCCGTCCCCGGTGAACCTAGACAATTCGCAGACATTTGTACGGATTTTGGAGCCAAGCTTACCTTTTGTCAAATAGGTGGGGCTTGTTCGTCAGTACCGTGCAAATGGGTGTCCAGGGTCCAATGGGGAAAAAACTGTCGGATGAAGCTCCACTTTTTTTATGTCAACAAATGCGCATCAATATCTGGTTTGTTTGTTGAATTTTGTTTTTGCGAAGAATGGGATAGCTGAGTGTTTCGAGCGTCAAATGAGAAAATGTTGGAATAAGTAACAAACATAATTATTTCACGTAAAAAAAAAATTGTGGCTGGTTGTATGAATAATAAAAAAAACGTATTTTTGCCGCAGGTAATTAATGGAATGTCGAATCAAAAATCAAATTAGATAATATAGGAATAAATATACCCCTAAAATAAAGTATAGATAAAGCGTTTTCGCTTTTCTTTGTAACGTTGAAATCCGGAAAATTTCATTGTATGCTACACAAAGAAGTGAAGATGCTCGCGGTAAATCCGTGAGCTTTCGTGTTTGTAGCATAGGTTTTTTCCGGAACCTCAACGTAAAACAGAAGTTCACGGTTTTTTTGTGCTTGTCTGTTGGAAAGTGAAAACAAAAAAAATCCCTGATATGACAGACAAACTACAACATATAGCCGGCCAGATTGCCAGAGAAAACATGAATGCGGACATTGCGCCCGCTCATCTCCTCAAAGCTTTGCTGAACAAGGATTTCGGTCTCGTTTCGGTTATCGAGAAAGACCTGAATAGCGATTACTATTATATTTTAGATTGGGTGGATATGCAGATTCGGAACTGCGAGAAATCCGTGTCAGCCATCTCCGAACCGCCATTGTCTGATGCCGCCGAAGCGGTGTTTCGCGAGGCTGACAACTATCGCTTGAAAATGGACGAGGAGTATCTAACCCCGCTTTGCTTTTTCGCCTCGCTGATCACGCCGGGAGTCGGATTCTCATTCGACCAGCTGAAGACGTTCCCCATCAGTGTCAATCAATTGTTGGCGTTGAAAGGGGCTCCTACTTATAATAATGTGGTGGACGCAAGTCCCCAAAAGGAAAATTCATCTTCCTCGCGTGGGAAATATTGCACTTGCAAGAACGAGGAACGAAAGGATGCCAAAAAACAGACGGTCATCGGTTTCGAACACGAAATATCCGTCTTCTTTGAGATTCTGGGTCGGAAAAGCAAGTCCAACTTGATGATTACCGGTGAATCCGGCGTAGGAAAGTCCGCGCTGGTGAACAGATTTGTGGACCGCATTCTTAGCGAGGATGTGCCCTCCTTCCTGAAAAATGCCCAAGTTTATGAGCTGGATCTGGCTCTTCTTTCCGCCGATGCCAACTACAAAGGCGAGATGGAAGATCGTTTCAAAGGTGTTCTGGACGGCATTCGACAGCAGGAAAATGCTATTCTCTTCATCGAATCGGTCGATAAACTCATGGACAAGAACGGGATGTTCTACGGACTGTCCAATCTTTTGAAACAGGAACTGAACCGCCAGAGCCTGATGCTGGTATGCACGTCGTCTATAGACGGTTATACCAAAAATATTGAAACAGACAAAGAGTTCGTGCGCAAGTTTGAGGTTCTCCGACTCGAAGAACCCAATGCCGAACAGTGCTTCCGCATTATCCGTGGAAGTGTGGACACGTTCGAGAAGTACCACGGGATAACCATCGCCGACAGTGTTATTCACGATGCTATCCGCTTGGCGAAACGGTATTTGAACGACAAATCGCTTCCCGATTCCGTGTTCGACCTGATTGACCGCACCATGGCGCTGATCAAGACGATGAACGATGTTTCGGCGCAGGATATTGCCGCCTTGCAGCGGAAATTGGACACGTTGGCGGCGCAGGAACCCTCAGAGACTACCGCTACGGAGTTGGACTGGCTTCACTACGAGATTTTCAACAAGGTCAGCTGTCTGCTACTGGCGCAGTTGGACGATGAAACCGACTTTGCTAAAATCGGGAGCATTCAAGATAAAATCTTGTACCTAAAAGATACATTGTCAATCCTTGCACGTTTGAGCGAAACGAAGCGCACTTCGTTAGAAAGCAGCGACCTGTATGCCGTTATTGCGCGGCAGACGGGCATCCCGATGGGCAAGGTGCAGTCGAAAGAGCGCGACAAGCTCACCAATGCCGAGGCTACATTGCGCAAGCGCGTGGTGGGTCAAGACCATGCCATCAAGGTGATTTTGGATGCGGTGTATGAGTCCCGTTCGGGTCTGAACAAGAAGGGACAACCCATGGGCTCGTTCTTCTTCCTCGGTCCTACGGGTACGGGTAAAACCGAACTGACGAAGGCCTTGGCGGAATTTCTCTTCCAAGAAGAGGCCGCCATGATTCGTTTCGACATGTCCGAGTTCAAGGAGGAGCACTCCGTCGCGTTGTTGTACGGCGCGCCTCCGGGCTACGTAGGTTACGAGGAGGGCGGTCTGTTGGTCAATAAAATCCGTCAGAAACCCTATTCTGTCGTGCTTTTCGATGAAATCGAGAAGGCACACCGCTCCGTTTTCGACCTGTTCTTGCAGATTCTGGATGAGGGCAAGCTGCACGACCGTCTCGGCAGGGTAGGTGACTTTTCCAACGCCCTCATCATCTTCACCTCCAATATCGGAAGCCAGTTCATTGTGGATTCCTTCGGAAAGGGAGAAATTCCGAAAAGTACTGACCTGATGGAGATTATGCAGGGCAACTTCCGTCCCGAGTTCTTGGGCCGTCTGACTGAAATTGTGCCGTTCTCGCCCATCACTGAGAAGATTGTCACCATGATTTTCGACATCCACCTCAAAGGTTTGGTGAAACTACTGGACGAGCAGAATATCGGACTGCAGATCGATGACGAGACAAAGCGCAAGCTTGCGATGAAAGGCTACAACGCCCAGTTCGGCGCGCGTCCCATCATTGGCATCATCCGCAAAGAGCTGCGCCGCCCGCTGTCGAAGATGATCATTTCCGGGCAGTTGGAAACCGGTGACACGGCCGTTGTGACCACCCATGGTGACGAAATCGTCATCTCGGCGCAGAAAAACCAACATAGTTAGGCATGTTTCTCCAGAAATTATTCCAAAAGTTATTCCATAAATCGAAAAAGCAAGTTCAAAATAAACGTAATATGTTAAAAGAAAATTTCATTTCACAGGCTCCAGATGAAGAATCCAATGCGAAAGTGATTCCGTTGGACAACAACAAAACCATCATCATTGACCAATACACTTCCGACATCGAAGTGGGCAACTCCGAACTTTTTGAGGGTGCCAAGACGATGCAGGACGTTTTCAACCATTTCAAACCTACTGTAGATGTAGAGTTTGAGGATGAACAGGGTGGCATTGTCTCCGAAAAGCTCCATTTCAATGAGATGCGTGATTTCGAAGCAAACGGTGGCAAGGGCAATCTGGTCGCCAACAGCCAGTTCCTCTCCGGTGCGAAGTCGAAAGTCGATGTATCCGCCAAAATCCGCAAGCAGATCGAACAGAACCGCCGTCTGCGTGACATCCTCAAGGATGCCGAGGGCAAAGAGGAACTCAAAGAGCTGTTAGAGGCGTTGTTACAAGAAATTAAAGAACAAAAATAATCCAAGACTATGAGCGATCCGAAATTACAAGAGCAGAAAGTGCAGTCCACCCAGCAGGCTGCCGAATATAAAAGTGAATCGAAAGAAAAGAAAGACATTTCGTCGTTGTTGTCGAAATTTGGTGGCTTTTTGGCGGTGAAGAGTTTCATCCCCGCTGCGGAAGACCTCAATCCTGCCAAGAAAGCGGCCCGCAACATCTTTCTGACCGAAGCACGTTTCAAAGAGAAACGCGAGAGCCTTGCCAAAGAGTTGGAAGGTTGGATTGAACTGTTGGACAGCGGCAAGACCACGGCTTCGGAATATGTGGATGCCTGCAAGGAAAAAGAGGCCAAGTATCAGCAACTGTTGAATAAAGGCATCACCGTCGCGTTGGACGAGACCCATAAACTGGAAACCTCTTACCGCGCTCTGGATGCCTTCTTCAAGAATGCGGAGACCGACCGCGTGGATAACCTCAAGTTGATCAATGTCAACAAGGAGGACATCGCGGATCCTAACTCAGAATTCGCTGGTGAGGTTGATCAGTTATTGAAAAACGCCTTCGACCGCCTGAGTCTGAAGGACAGCTACAGTCTTTTGGTGGTGCCCGGCTATGTGTTCCAGGACAAGCCGACCTTGCTCAAATGGGCGAAGATTGCCTTCAAATACAAAGTGCTTCTCATCACCGATCATGCCGACGAGATGAGTTTTGAGGACTTGCGTGACAATACGCAGGACTATCGCGACAGCGACCAGGCGTTGCAGAACGTGGTGATGACCGCCAACTGGATTGTGGGTCGTGAATCCGAGAAACTCTCTGATCTCGAGAAAGATGACCCCGCATTCTTCATCCCGCCGGCTGCCGCATTGGCAGGCAAACTCTATGATGAGAGCGCGAATATGGCCCAAGGCGCGGGCGGCAAGAAGTATGGCACCCTCAATGAGGTGAAGGGCGTACGCAACGACCTGCTCAAATCCGAGATTGCCGCGCTGATGGACAATCAGGTGGTGCCCATGGTCTTCTCCGAAGGTCGTGTCATGGCATTCAATAACACCACCCTCTACAACGGCGATAACGATGCAATGAAGGAGTATCCCATCGTGCGTGTGTTTGACTGGGTGAAGAAAGTGCTGATGAACTATGTCCACGAGGTCGCGTTGGAGAACTGGGATCCCTATAACTCCCCCGATAACCTCAAGAACAAGATTCAGGACTTCTTGAACCAGTATCAAGGCTATGGCAACCTCTTCCAACGCTACGAGATTAAGGAGCCTAAGCAGGATCCTGTCACCAAGCGCATCACGGTTGATATTTCGCTGACACCCTATTACGCTGCCAAGAACTTCATTATCAAGCTCGCTGCGGACAAGAAGACCAAAGAGTGCGAAACTGAGTAAATACCAATTTTAATCACCTTTTTATAAACCTTAATTTTAATCATTATGGCAACTACACCTGTACAATTAAAAGTCGATGGCTTCACAGATCGTGAAGTGATGATGGTAACCTATTCTTTCAAT
The DNA here is from genome assembly GCA_905235135.1 of uncultured Bacteroidales bacterium. Taxonomy (GTDB): domain Bacteria; phylum Bacteroidota; class Bacteroidia; order Bacteroidales; family WCHB1-69; genus F23-D06. Next base: position 47,515 of record CAJOKR010000008.1, on the reverse strand, counting down.
CAGGCAACTGATACTGAAGGACAAATGGCTGGCATTCCGAGAGGCGGACGTATCACTATCCGTTGCAAAGCCCTAAACGACGGCAACCCCGACCTTTTGAAGTGGATGACCTCCCCGAACCTTGGCAAGAATGGTTCCATCGTCTTCAATGAAACTAAGACAGGCAACCAGATGAAGACCATTGAGTTCACCGATGGCTATTGCGTCGATTTTGTCGAATATTGGGAGGACAAGATGGGACACTATGAGGAAATCACCATCTCCTGCCGCGAAATCAAGAACGGTCCGGTTTCCTATCACAACCAGTGGGCATAAACCCATTGTGAATTAAACTACAAGTGGCTTGCTGAAAGCCACTTGTAGTTATTGTTTCATTTAAAAGCATACAGTATATGGCATTAACAGGTACTCTGGTCATTGAAAACAAGGAATACATCATTCTGGAGTGTGAATACGAGTTTACACAGGCGGTGGATCACACAGGACGACCGACCGACCGCACCCGAGGCGGACTGATTAACGTCGTCATTGCCGCTCCAGGAAACGACAATCTTGTTCTACACGAATGGATGCGCGATAAGGATGCTGTAAAGGACGGCACCATCAACCTGACAATCAACAGTGACAATGTTGACAAGCCCAAGACCATCCAATTCAAGGATGCCTATTGTGTCAGGCTGTACGAGTATTTCAATAGCAACAATTCCGTGCAGATGTACCTGAAATTGTCGATTATGGCGGGTACGGTCATCTTCGGGGATGGCTGTGAATTTACATTGATAGACAAATAGTTACTGCCATGCCTGTACCCACCGAACAACTGTTTTCCATCACCATTGGCGGCAAAAGCTATGATGACTACGTCTTCACGGATTTTGTGTTGACCAAAGAGCTATTGAAACCCAATGAGCTGAAATTTGCCATGCGGAAAAAGTCCGTGATGAAGACCGACCAGGACGTGGCGTTTTCCATTTCCAACGAGTTGTTGGGTGCGACTGTCAAGTTGCAGGTCAAAACCAACCGTCGCGACCAGTCGGAGAATATCTGTTCGGAAGAACTTAGTTTTGAGGGTGTTGTCTGCAATCTCACTTCCCAGCGGCAAACCATGTCACAAGGGATGTTGATTCAGGTCACGGCCTACAGTCCTGACTATTTCCTCATCGACAACCCGCACTGTTACTCTTTTGAGAACAAAACTTTGAACGCCATCATCAAGGAGGCCGTGAACAATCCTGAACCCGCACATTCGATTAACCTGCACTTGGATCCGAAAATGGATCAAGAGATTCCGTATGTAGTTCAGTATAACGAGAATACTTACCAATTTATCTCGCGGTTGGCGCAACGCTACGGCGAATTTTTCTATTATGAGGACAGCAGGCTGGTCTTTGGGAAGGTGAAACCCCATCCGGCAATCACGCTGCATCCTGACACGGATGTGCTTGCCTACCACTACGATTTGGCGATGGATCATCCGCGATTTGCACATGGGCATCACAACTATTTGGAATATGAGAATTACTATGATGAAGCAGCTGGCTATACCGAGCAGTCGCAACACAAGCTCACCGACTACGTGTATGCGCACTCGAAGGATGCGTTTGTCAAGCCGACGCTTCAGAACCTGCACGCCAGTGTGCAGGAAGACAACGACATAGACCAACTGAAGGAGTCGGTGAAGGCGCAGGGGTTCGGCACCAAGTCGATGATGATGACCTGTACGTTGACCACCAACCGTGCCGACGTTAAGTTGGGCTCCAAGATCACCATTACCGAGGCTGCAGACCAGAACGACGGTTCGGTGAAAATCACGAATCATGAGGAATTGTTGGTGGTGCGGGTGGTTTGTCGCGGCACCCTCAACGGCCATTTTGAGAACGAACTGACGGCCATTCCCGCCAAGGCCGAATATCCGCCCTACGCCAATTGCGACGTCTATCCCGTCACGGAGATGCAGCGGGCGATGGTGAAGGACAACAAAGACCCCGAGGCGTTGGGGCGCATCCGGGTGCAGTTTTCGTGGCAGGAGTTGCAGGATGAGAACATGTGGACCCCGTGGCTGCGGATTGCGCAGGCGCACGGTGGCGATGACAAAGGCAGCTACATCATCCCCGAGATTGACGAGGAGGTGATGGTGGGCTTCGAGAACGGCAACGCCGAGAAACCCTACGTGATCGGCACCTTGTACCACGGCAAGCAGCGTCCCGGCGACGGTTGGTACAGCGACAGCAACGACATCAAGGCCTTCCGCACTCGCAACGGCCACACCGTGGAGGTGCACGACGTGGACCAGGGCGGCTTCATCCGCATCTACGACAACGGCAAGGAGAACTACATCCTCACGTATTCCACCGACGAGAAGCTCATCAAGCTCGAATCCAAGGGCAACATCGAGCTCTACGCCGACAATGACATCATTATGGAGGCAGGAAATGACATGAAGATCAAGGTGGGGAATAATCGGACGTTGGAGGTGGGGAATGATGACGAGACGACGGTGGATCACGACCAGACCTTATCGGTGAGCAATGACCAAGGGATAAGCATTGGCAACAACCAGACTTTGAGCGTAAGTGAAGACCAAAGTGTACGTGTGAGCGGTAACAGCGAAGTGAATGTGGGAGAAACCGCCTCTTTGGATGCAAAAGAGATATACGAGGATGCCAGCGAGAAGATGGGCCTGTATTCGCAGACTCACGAGCAGAAAGCGGATTCCACGATGAAGATAAATGCTGGCAGTCAGATTGATATTAAAGCAACAATAACAAAGATTAATTCATAGAGCTATGGCAACGTATGTTTGCAGTACTGCAAGAATGAAATGTACGATGGGGTCTGCACCATCTATGTTGACAGTTTTGCCGACACGGACGATTATGTTGGCGGGCAAACCACAGGCTAATATTTCAGATCATAAGTCGATAGTGAATATAGCCCCGTTCGGATTGTGCAAATCTTTGGCCAATCCAACGGTAGCGGCCGCCACCGCGGCCAATCTCGGCCGCCTACAACCCATGCCGTGCATTCCCAATACGGTGACTCCGTGGATGCCTGGAAAACCAGACGTACTTTTGAAAGGACAACCCGCATTATTAAACACCTGCAATCTTCAATGCTTGTGGGCAGGTACGATTTCTTTAACTACTAACGGACAAATGTAAGCGTTATGGCAGCAATCGCAGAAGTTGGAGCAAAAGAAAGTAAGAAACCGGAGAACGAAAAGGGTAAGGTTACCATTTACTTCGGTATCTTTTTTGATGGCACCAATAATCATCGATTGCAAGTGTTGCTTGGAAAAAAATATAGGGAAAAAAAAGAATTAGGTAATACACTTAATGATGAAGAAAGAGAAATTGCACAAAAATTCAAATTAGATATTGATCAATATGACGATAAAAATAAATTAAAGGATAATGGTGAGATAAGTGCATTGCAACGTGAAAAGTCTGCTTTGGAAAAAGCACTTCGAAGCAAAGAGGAAGCGGACTACTTTTTAAACACATATCGTATAAATAAACTTGATTCCGTCACAAAAGATCTGGAATTTGAAGTGTCAAAATACAAGTATGATGAAACGATGTATAAAGAGCATGCCATTCAAACAAATGATTTGACTAACATCGCAATATTGGAATCGTTTTATCGCGCAAAGAAAGGCGAATTTTTGGATAATGAGTATGCATACAAAATATATGTTAGTGGAAGTGGTGTTGAAAGGGAATTAGAAAAGATTGGCGATTGGAAAGGTGCGGCTTTCGGCCAAGGTACCACGGGGGTGGTAGGAAAAGTGAAAGATGCGATTTCATGCATAAATAGAAAATTGACATATTTCGCCAATGTCGAAGATAAAAATATCACTTTGAAGTTTCATCTTTTTGGATTTAGCAGGGGTGCTACTGAAGCGAGAATTTTTGCACATGTTGTTTATCAGCAAAAAAATATGCTGTCTTCGGATGATCTTACAGATTCAGAACTCCAAAAATTAACGCAAGAACAGAGAATTATCTATCTGAAACAAAAAAAAGAACTCATGGACAAACATGATTATCAAGAATTCAAGCTCGAAGATAGATTGAAAATGAGTAACGAGATGAGTAGGGATGATGAAACGCAAGCCGCAGGTGGCGCTTTTGCAGTATATTCTGTTATTGCAGATATGATTGCTGAAAAAAAATATCAAAAAGAAATGCGACGATTGAACAGAGGGGCAAGAAAGAGCATTCAACAAAACAAGAAAAATCAAGAAGAAAAGGACCCTATTGCAACAGATCAGAAAGGCGACCAAGACCTGGATAACAGTATATGGGGACATGTTTTTAAGGGGCAAGAAAGAATTAAAAACATTATCAAAAATGGATTTGTCCGTATTCCGGCAATGGGAATATATGATACAGTTTCTTCGGTCGGTGTTTTGTTTAACAACGCTATTAAAAATAACTATCTTATTGATATACAAAATCATATAAATACATTTTCCAAACTTCACCATAGAAATGTTAAGGATTTAGGACTTAATGATTTGAAATTAGTTGATGATGTATATCATATTTGCGCATTAGATGAATACAGAGAGAATTTTGCTCTTGTTCCCGTTCCTAAAGATGCCGCCAATAAAAGCGTAACTCAAATTTATATTCCTGGATGTCATGCTGATGTTGGTGGTGGGTATTCGGATGGATATGATAAAAAAGTATCTTTTAAGGAAGACTCTTTTTATATACCATATGAGGCAAAACCAGATCATTTGCGAAATGAACCTAATTTGGAAGGCTTCACCTTTAACATTCACAATCTTAAAGAAACGATGTGGTTCTGTGAAAAAAAGAAAAATCCTGATTTGAATGTAAGTGATTTGTTCGACAGAATTTCAAATGTCGTTTCAATATATCGTTACTCAAAAAAAGGGTATAGCTATGTTGGTTTACATTTAATGGCAAACAAATTTAAAAGTCTTTTTAACCTGGAAGACAAAAATTTTTGTGTCCCTGTAGATTTGTCTGACATTTATAAAGGAGCAGAGTCTACAGGAAATGATCAATGTTTTTACCCTGATCCTGAGAGGTACAGATTATTAAGAAAAGATTACTTGCATCTTTCTATGGATGATGGACTTGTTAATAAGCCTAATTTTATTTTGATTAATGAAGATGACAATAAAGCCATAAAATTCTTAAGCAGGATAGAATACACAGAAGAATATTGCGAAAAGGTTGAAAAAGAATATCAAAATTACCAAATCAAAAGACTTGAAACGATCGAAAATCACTATAATCAAATGTTGTAATAATGACCAAGTACCCCTATTTCGTCAGCGGCAATGCGCCCGTCCTTTATCCGACGGAGACGTTCTTCGGCAACCTGATGTGGTCGGAGGATGACGGTATCAGCGTGCCCTATTCCTATCCCTTTGCGGCGAAGTGGGGCGAGTCGGTCTCCATGCATATTTACGACGAGAAGGAATTCCCCATTCCCACCTTCTTGGATATGATCTGGTTCTCCATCGTGGAAAACCAGTTCTACTCTATTGAGGAAAAACTGCCTGCGGAAAAGATGGAAGAATTGTTTCAACAGAAAGACGAGAAAGGCAATCCGATATACGATTACATCATTGTAGGGATGGCGCCATTCGGGAATGTTGCGGTGTGGCTGGCAGGACACCAAAAACAGACAGAGGTGGCGTGGCTCAAAGCAGTGAAAACGGATGTGGAGATGGAAGATTTCTGTCCCAGCACCAATCTCAACCGCGAGGAGTATGCCGAAGCTGTCTTCAAAAATGCGAAAGAGGCCTACGAGTATTTTCAGGCGAACGGGCTGCCAAATCGTATGCTGTATGAGAACTATATGGCACGGTTTAACTATAAGATACATCCTGTTCTTGAGGACGAAACCGCAGAGTTGCAAGGTGTGGACGTTTGGTACTATAATGGTGAGTTCGACACTTGTTTAACAGACGAGTACTCCGATTATGCGATGCGGGCAAAACCTCGCAAGATGATTGTGCACTACAAAGTAGGCAAAGCCAAGTATAACGCATACATTTGGTTTGACGATGTAAAAACACGGGTGGCCTTCAGCGATTTTTATGGTGAGGATTCCGCAAAGGAGATGAATCTGGTGATTGACATCCGAAAGAGCAACAAAGAGTTCCACATTTTGATGAACGGCGACGATTTGGAAAAACCGAAAGAACTGCCGCAGGAGAATGTGGAAATATTGGTTTTTAAGAACAAGTTTGAATCCTACCGCAGCGACAATTACGATAGGCCGTCGGGAGGGTGGAGGAAATAAGAATGAATTAAAAAGTTATAATTATGATTAATAGAATTTTATGCTTAAATGCGACAGACCGAAACCATCAAGCAGTTGTTAAAGTGCATGCTCGTGTTACGTCATTTGGAGCTTCAGATAGTATTTATGAAGAAAATAACAATGCTGTCTTTTTTTGTGTAGAGGGTTTTCTGGATCCTAACGACTTTGCAGCGCAAGTTGCTAATGTAAATGGTCAAGTTGAAGAAATGTTGTGGAGAAATCCGCAATTGCGAAATGCGAGGCATATGCGAGATGTCTCAAAGAATCCATACAGAGCATTGAATTTTGCTTTTGAATATAATGGCCGTACATACACGTGCATATTCCGAACAGAGCACGATTTCACAAGTGCTCGACTGGGCAGTGTGAGTGAGATAGACATCAATAACATAGATGAGAATTCATTTAAAGATTTACGCTTTGAATTAGCACACTAATTTTGTTGCTCTCTATGTCAATTTCAGTTCCCATAACCAAACCTCAGTTCCTCGCCGCCTTCAAGACTTGCGACAAGTACTTGAAGAGTAACTATATTGAGCAAGAAATATTCTTTCACAATATGGTGTACGCGATGGGGATGGCCAAACAATACCAGCCGGATAAGATTGCTTCCGAACCGGAATTTTTTGATGATGGGGCTTACCGAAAAGAAGTTGTAAATGTTGTGAAAACTCTCGGACCGGAATATTGGCGTAATTACGGGAATATGTCAGAACAAATGCGGGCGGAGGCCAACAGCCACTTCTTCGCGGCTGGAACGGATGTGGTGGGTATCGCCACTGGCAAAGTCATCGGAAAAGCAGCAGGTAAATTCACGAAGAGCATTTCCCGACCGTATAGTAAAACGCTGGCAAAAGTGGGTGAAAGTAATGGAACCAGAATGAGGGTGAGTGCAAATAGATTGGCTGGAACAAAACATGTCCCAACAGAATTGAACGCGAGCGTTCGTTTTAAGACTAGGCATACAATATGGGGGACGGATATCTTGGATTGGAGAAAGATAAGCAGTAAAGATGTGGTTGTTGATTTCTCTTTCAATCCAATTGAAACGGCTGATAATTATGCCGCAAATGCGCTGATGGAGGAGGCACACCAAAATCTTGCTCCAGGAGGGAGATTTTCGTTCGGTGATACTGTCATGGGAGAGAAATTGGATGTAGTAACGGATTTCCTTCCATACGTGGGCAACGCGAAAGCTGCCGTCTCCGCCGTGACCAATCTTGCCATCGGATACGAGTATTCCAAATCAGCGAAGAAAATTGAAGAGTTGGAGAATCAGAATATGGAGGCGGACCGGAAGTTCTTCAATGCCTACTTGTTTGTGGATATTGAAAAAGACTTGAATGCAATGGACAAGAACACGCTATATAGAATGTGGCTGTTCGCGAGTAGTCAATATGATCAAATGTTTATCAAAAAGTTACAATAATATGAAGAAATTTATTAAAAGAACAACCCTGCTTCTGCTTCTGTTGCTGGCGGTGGCCGGTGGACAAGTCGGCTATGCGCAGAGCGACAGCTCCATTGTCACGAGCGATACGACCGTTTTCGCTTGTGATAGTTTCGTATGGCATGATTCGACATATACACAGACAGGCGAATATACATACATGTCGGAAGACAGTACTATGATAGTTACCCTGCACCTGACCGTCAACCACCCTGCCCATTCTTCCACAACAATTGACACGTGCGAAAGCTACACATGGGCAGACGGCAACAGACAGACTTACACTACCAGCGGAGACTATATGTACAGTCACCCAGATGCAAACGGATGCACGCAGGTGGATACGCTGCACCTAATTATCAACCGACCCACCTATGGCGACACCACGGCAGTGGCTTGCGGTAGCTTCAGCTGGCATGGCTACAGTAATCTCACAGAAAGTGGAGAATACACCGATATGCTGACTAACGTGGCGGGCTGCGACTCTATCGTCACCTTGCACCTCACCATCCACCATGGTACGCATAATACAGATAGTGCGTCTGCGTGTGGACGCTATAGATGGCACGGAACAACATATACCGCATCGGGCACTCACTGGTATGAATACACGAATGATGACGGCTGTCCCTCTGTTGACACCCTCCATCTTATAATCAACAATCCAACACATAACTCCGTTTCCGACACTGCCTGCGAGACATACACGTGGACAGACGGTACAGGGGAGACCTACACTTCTTCCGGCACATACTTGCATCCTCATCCTGATGCTCACGATTGTTGGCAAGTGGATACGCTGCACCTGACCATCAACCATACAACATACGGGGACACCACTGTAGTGGCTTGCGAATTTTTTACTTGGCATGGTATACCATACACTGAAACCCCTGCCATAGCCCCGACATACACCATTGTTGATGGCAATCATAACGGTTGCGACAGCATTGTCACCCTGCACCTCACCATCCATCACGGCACCCACAATGTCTTTACCGAAACCGCCTGCGAAAGCTATACATGGCATGGACAAACATATACGGTTTCAGGAACTTACACCTATCCTTACAACAACGAATACGGCTGTCCGAGCGTCGATACGCTGTACCTGACTATCAACAATCCCACACACACAGCTATCACACGCAGTGCCTGCGGGGGTTACGAATGGCATGAAACCACATATACGGAATCTGGCGATTATTTCTTTAGCCATCCGGATGCAAACGGTTGCACTCAAGTGGACACATTGCATCTGACTATTAACAATCCGGTACACTCGGCTACCGTTGTGACTGCTTGTGAATCCTACACATGGAACGGAACGATATATACAGTTTCTGGCGACTACACATATGCTCACACCGATGCACACGATTGCTGGCAAGTGGATACGCTGCACCTGACAATCAATTCCGCGTATCACACGGATCTGCACGTATCATCTTGCGAGACATACACTTGGGATGGTCAAACTTACACGGAGAGCGGTGATTATGACCAGACCTTCACAGCAGTCAGCGGTTGCGACAGCATCGTCACTTTGCACCTCACCATCCATCACGGCACTCACAATGTCTTCACCGAAACCGCTTGCGAAAGCTATTCATGGCATGGACAAACATATACGGCTTCGGGAACTTACACCTATCCTTACAACAACGAATACGACTGTCCGAGCGTGGACACGTTGCACCTCACCATCCATCATGGCACGCACAACGTCTTCACCGAAACCGAATGTGAAAAATACATTTGGCATGGAGAGGCTTATACTGCATCGGGAACTTACACCTATTCGTATAACAATGCTGACGGTTGTGCGAGCGCGGATACGCTGCATCTGACCATCCACACCCCCGTGCACACTGCCACTTCTCTCACGAACTGCAACAGTTACACGTGGACAGAAGGTACAGGAATGACCTATACAACCTCAGGCACTTATACATACGCTCACCCGGATGCCAACGGGTGCACGCAGGTGGACACCTTGCACCTCATTATACTTAGCTCTGTTTACACAGAAGTCTCAGTGACAGAATGTGGTAACTACTATTGGAATGACAACAACTACACAACTTCTGGCGACTATACTGGGATATTTTCGGCGGCAAATGGCTGCGATAGTATCGTGACCTTGCACCTGACCATCATCCCTGCACTTCAGGACATAAAGAATATCGTCAGCAAGAAGCGCGACGGTATCCCGTATATGCTTGTGTATCCGGATGCGAACTTACAGTATCAGTGGTACAAAAACGGGGTTGCGATTAATAATGCCACCAAACAGTATTATTATCCGGCTGATTATGAGCTTGAGAGCAGCTTGGAGATGGATGCCTGTTACCAGGTGCTTGTCGCTGCTAAGGAACCTGGCACCTGCGGCACTTATACAGACTGTTGGGTTGATGTTCCCTCCCAATCCGCCAAGATCCGCATCCTGCCGAATCCCAACGACGGACAGTTCCGGCTGATGCTTCCAGAAGGCACTGTGAATGTGCAGATTCTCAACGCCAACGGGCAGGTGGTGATGTCGCGGAAGGTGGATGGAGACAATATGCAGGATATGAGCACGGCTCTCGCCAATGGCCTCTATTTTGTTAAATCATTCCGTCAGGACGGAAGCTTTGATACCGAAAAATTAATAATTAACCGATAAATTCATCAAAAAACAAAGAAAATGGAAAGAGACGACTTTTACCTAAGAGTGCATTACAAGAACAAGACGATCCGTTACAAGCTGATCGATCCCAACGCTACGCTGAATGTGCTGATGCAGAACCTGCGTCATAGTACGGACGAAAACGGGAAAGCCATTTTTGACCTGCCGAACGTCGATAAGGACGGTGTGGTGGTGGAATATTTCTTCGGAAAGAAGGACGAAAACGATAATTTTATTATTCTTAACCCCAAAATTGGAAAGACGGAGTGCTGCTTGCGTGACTATAACGTGAAAAGCGGTGATACTTTGGAAGTAATTATGGATCCTATTGCTGGTTAAGAGATTATGAGAGAAGTAGAAAAATACAAAGACAAACATTTTATCGGACGGAATGCGCGACTGTTGAACGAATGGATGTCCATCGACGAACGCTACATGCACAATCCCGAGGTGAGTTATATCATCCGGAAACGGAATGCCGAAGGACTGCCCATTATCTACGAAATCATCTTCAACATCAAGTCTTTCTGCGGAGTGGAGGAGGCCGACGAAAACGGATGGCAACGACCGGTTTTCCATGATGAATTCATCATGCGCATCATCATCCCCAACAACTATCCGGGGGTGGATTCCAAACTGGAGTTCAAGTTCCTCACCCAAACGCCCACAGGTCTTAAGATTCCGCACCCTTGGCACCCCAACATCCGCTATTTCGGTGATTTTGCCGGACTGGTGTGCCTGAACACCAATGCTTGTGGAAGCTATACCGATCTGTCGTTCTATATCAACCGGGTGGTCTCCTATCTGAAGTATGAAAAGTACCATGCCCTGAACACGCCTCCTTACCCGCAGGATAACAAGGTTGCGGAATGGGTGCTTGACCAGGCGGAACCCAACGGCTGGATTACGGAACTGCAGGAGTATCATAATTTACAAAACGAGTAAAGGACAATGAAAAAATATTTGCTGATTTTCTTTTCGATTCTCTGTCTGAATGCGCTTGTTGCGCAGAATGACGTAGTGCTCTCCTATACAGTGGAGCCTGAGAAAACACAACATATCCCGGTCATTCTTCGGGGACCCTCCAACGACTGCCAAAGCATCCCTTTGATGTTGGAGGCCACATACGATCCCCAACAGGACTTTATTACGGTGGTGGTGCATAGCCGCTACGAGAGGCCGCTCAAGAAGAAAGACCAGATCACACACCTTTGGTGCCCCTCATCCCTGAGTGGGAGCCAGCTTGACGACCAAATGCTGACCGAACATTTCAAACAGTTTTACAGGTCTAAACTGAGCATGACGGCGGATATGAAGTCCCAACTGAAAGCGGGCTTTACGCCCAAGCCCGCTTTTGAGTGTGTCAATGGATGGCTGTATAATGAGAAAGAGTCGGATCTGATGATGAACCTCGCGCCCGACAGGGTGATTGTCCTTAAAATCAAAATCACCAACGCAAGCGTGCCTACCATCTTGAAAATCAACAATATAATTCCAATCAAGGCTTTCCCGCAATTCTTCAACAAAGTCTCGTTGCAATACATTTCCAACAACTTCTCCATTTCGTTGAAATTGCCGGAAAGCAATTGCTTCGGGCAGCACGAAATGATCGGCAAATACAGGCAATGGAATGAGAGCTTGACCAATGATTATCAGAAACTCCTTGATTTTCAAATTGAAAAGAGGGATCCTTCAGGTACTTCCAAAGAGGTTGTCTTGAAGAAGTTGGAACTGTTGAACAAATATGAGACCGCCCGTAAGGGGATTGTGGAAACCGATTGCGGGGAGTTGGCGCAGGAGTACGCTACTTTCTACCGTTACTATGACAAGATTGGGGAAGGCATTGTGACAGCGGACTCCTTGCAACGGATGATTACGCAAATGGATGTGCTTATTGATGATATCTCCATCGCCAAGAACACTGGCAATGGCAAAGCGTGCCGTAAATACAAGGAAGGCGCGGCCAAGTTCAATGATGTGACGGTGGATGAGACGTTATACAAGGATTTCCCTGAATTGAAAAGTCTGGCAAAGCGTTTTATAGAACGGAGGCAGATGCTGAACAACCTGAAATGTCCCGGATCCGGCGGTGAACAGGTGCCCGGAACCGGTGGCCGGTGCAATTTTGACCCCGAGAAAATCAAGTCCGCCACATTGAAAATCAACAGTCTGCTGAATGAATACCGCGTCACGAAAGTCAAGAACGAGCAAAAGTTCTATGCTGTTGTGAAAGAGGCGGATGCCTACCTGAAAGGCTTTTCGGATCCGTGCACGAAAAAATATCAAAAAGTCATCCAACAATATCAGGATGCCAAAAGGGCATATCAGAATGTCGTAAAATAGCGGGTATGAGAACACGTAGGACCCTTGTCGTTATATGGTTTTTCTTGTTGGCGTTGACACCCACTTGGGCGTTTTCGCAGAGAGGTTATGCGGATTCGGTCAAGGAGATCAAGAGCGAGCTGAAAAACTATTTGTCGCAGTTGGAGACCATCGAGAAAAATCTCGTCACCTATTCGGATTACGAGCTCTACTCCAGCACATATCGGGATTGCGTGGAGCGGATGGACGTTTATTATGAGACCAACAAATCGTTTATCACGCTTGAAAGTCAGTTGTTGTTCGACATCTGGTCGGAAATCAAAGATTTGCGTGAAGACATAGATGAGAAGATTGAGACACTCCGGCAGGAAGCCCAGGCCGAGGCCCTCACACGGGAGTTAGAGACGGATTTTTCATTGACCGCTCTCAAATACGATCAATTCGCTGCGACCTTCCAGCAGCTGCCCCAGATGAAGCGGAAGGCCGCCAAAGACACTCTTGTTGCCTTGAAGAACAGGGATATGGATCTCTACCCGGTCTTTGCCACCCAGAAAATCCAACATAAGGATATCATCGCGTCAAATCCGCTTTTGGACTCCCTGTGCAAGCGGATAGACAGCGGTCATAAAACCATCAGCGAAGCCCAGAACATCGAAACCGTCAAATGGGGCGACATTATTTTCAAAGTGACCATCGTGGCGGCCTTGCTGGCTTTCCTGATTAATCTTATTGTGAGCAAGAAACAACTTAACAAACAGCTTAATGGAAAAAAGAAGAAAAAATATACCCCGTCCATATAGTGCGATGAAGCGGTATCTGCGAATCGCAGTCGCCTGTGTCCTGTTGTCCTGCACTTCCTTGGTGTCGTCAGCACAAAAGGGCATCGCGGCTGTATATTATGATGCCCAGACTCAGGAGCTGATTATCGATAAACCGAGTAATCTTTGTGCCCTCCTCCCTGCGGAGAATATGCCTGTTTCGTTGAAACGTTTTGTAGGGGATTCCTGCAAGATTTTGGAACAGGAAAAAAGTTACGTTGTCAAAGACATCACTCCCGAGGAAATAGCTGGATACGATTCCCTGACTGTCTATTTCAGGAACCCTCAAAGGATGGAGGTTTACGATCAGCCATACAGTGTGAAAATCGACCTTCGGAACTTTGCAGAAGAAGCGGAAGACACTCCGAAGACCCCTTTCTATGCCAAATGGCTTGAGCTGGGCGAATCGGTGATCTATTTCGCTTCCGGCGGCTTCCTGTTGCTTGTTGTTTTGGTAGTCGCTCTTCTTTTGTTGAGAAGAAAACGGAAAGTGAAGGATGACCTGCCGGAGGAAAACCAGCATGTGATGCAGGTGGTGGAAGAGGAAAAGAACGACTATGTGGTCGGGTTGGACTATATTTGCCAGCATCCTGAGGCATTTTTTGCGGTTGATATGGAGGAGTTCTGCCTCGACACAGCGGTGAAGAAGGTCTATTTCTCCCGTGAGGCGGTGAAAAGTCTCAATAGTTATTACAAGGCATTCCTTGAGCAGCCCGAGCGCACCAACGAAACCGGATGCTACTTGATTGGTGGCTGGGAAACCGTGGACGGGAATGACGAGCAGTACAATATCAGTGTTGAAGAGATGGTGATTCCCGGCGATGATGCGGTTTACGACGAATATTCCCTGAATTTCGGGCTCAAAATCGGCATTAAGTTAGGAAGTGCCATCCGAAATCTTTGCGAGAAGACGGGTCGGGATTATGTACACACCGTCTGGATGCACTCCCATCCGGGCTTAGGTCTGTTCCTCTCTTCCCATGATTTGGTGGTCCAGAAGCAGCTCGCTTACCCCGATGCGCCCAAACGCATGGTGGCCATCGTGATTGACACCAACACTCCGAACTGGCAGATGGCTTTCTTCACGGCAAAGAGCAACGGCGTGATGAACAACAAGGAAGATTTGCTCAAGACCATCTCCTTCGATGTGCTGAACGAGTGGAGTCGGCACAAGGCGGTTATGACAACGCCGTCGGCTACGGTGGAGAACAGCTTCGTCGTTTCGACCGAGGACACTCGTGACGAGTTCGCCTTCTCCGCCAAGACTATCAACCAGATTGACGATGCGGTTTATGCGGAGGCTGCGGAAGAATCATGTCCTCTATATGGGGAGATTCGCCTGAACGAAGAGAAAAAGACCCGTGTGGTTACGGCATGCGGTATCTCTGGCGACGACAAGCAGATTGGCTTGCTGGTGGTGGATCCCGACACAGAGGAAGCCTTTGACCCGCATCGTTGCGACGAGAGCCTTACCCAAGTTGACTTCTGCTTGGTGTATCGTTCGGAACAAGAATGTTATGTGGTTTGGCAGAACGCTGATCGAAAAATCAGGTTTTTGCACACTTCCCTTAAGGAAATGAAGGAATGGACCCGAAGAAAAAGAGTATGAATAAAACAGATATAGCTATGAAAAAACAGTTTGTTTTCATGATTGCTGTGGCTTTGCTCCTCGGTGCCGCGTGCCAGCGGGGACAACAGGCCGGACAGCTGAATTCGTCAGCAACAGCACCGTCGGATTCGATATCTATCGTGCAACTCTCAAAATCCGACAAGGCGGACACGCTCTATGTGGATTTCAAGATTCTGGATGCGTCGGGCAAGAAGAAGTTCGTCGATCAGCTCAACGCGGGCAGTTTTTCTGTGTCGGACGTGAGCACTATGGGGCAGAATATGTCTCCCAAGGTGGATTCCGTTATCGACATCCGCCAGAAAAAGGTCATTTCCGACCAGATTTCCATGCTCTTCTTGGTGGACAGAAGTGGGAGCATTTCGCAGAATGAGCTGTTGGAACAATATACCCAAATCTGCCATATCATAGACATCCTGCCGAATACCAAAATCTATTTATCGTTCATGGACAGTACCGTGACACCGAGCCTTTTGGCTACGAAGGAGAACATGAAATTCAAGTTCTATGAGGAATTTGTCGTGAAGGAGGGTACGGAGAAATATCTCTACAAGGCGATCATGGCCAAGATGGAGGAACTGTCGGGTACTTTCGGGATGCATTACCCTGAAGTGCCGCACAATCCCGCCCTTCAGGATTCCACGCAGAAGATGTTGTTTGTGTTCACGGACGGTCGGGTGATGAATTCCGACGGCACGTTTATCGGTGCCGACTTTTTCAAGTGGAAAGGGGAAATTTGGGAACTGTCGGAGAAACAGGCGCATTCGGAGATTCCGTACGTGCCGATACATTGTATTTATATCGGCGATCCTGCCGCTACGGCCAATATCAAGGATGAGATGGAGGCTCTTTGCGCGTCCGCACCCACGAAAGACGCGCTGAAAGGACAGTTCCACACCCTGTTCGATGTTGCGCAACTGCAAGAGACCCTGATGGGAACCATTGACTCCATCGCAGCTGATTACAGGCTGGTGTTGGTGAATCCTGTGGGCAAAACGTACGACGGCACACAACGTTTGCTTACCGTCACGCTGAAGGACAATGGCTCCGTGTTGGCGCAAGGAGTCATGAACTATGCGTTTGGGAACCAGCATGTTCCGATTGTTGTGGCATCAGAGGGTTCAAACACTTCGAACAATCGTACGATTCTTGCTGGTTTGCTCTACGGCTTGATTTTCATTTTGTTGGCTTATCTGATCATGCAATATTTAGTGCCATGGATTAAATACAGGATATTCTGCAAGAAATATATCGTGGAGTATCGTGGTGGCAGCGGCAGTTCAGCGGTCGAGCAGCAGCATTGCTATCATTGCAAGGAACCATTTCAAGACGGGGATAAAATTGTGGTGAAATGCGAACATGTGGTGCATCTTGAGTGTTGGGAGGAGAACCGGAACCGCTGCCCAGAATACGGCATACACAACTGCTCCAAGGGCATCCATTATTACAACAAGGAGCAACTTTCGGATCCGCGCAACGCCCCCTACTTTGTGATGTGGATGGTCTATGGCCTGATGGCGGGCTTGGTGTCATGGCTCTTCATTCGGCTTTGCTACTCTGAAACCTTGTTTTCGTCAATGATTATTGGTCTTTTGGAACTGCTGCGGCCGGCTGAAACGCTACAAGGATTCACCACCTTGTCGTTTGTCTCCAAAATCCAGTCCATGTTGCTTTGCGGCATTCTGTTGGGATTTTTCATCACCCTGTTTTTCAGCTATCAGATTGAATTCAGGAAGAAGAATTTCAAAATCTGGTGTCAGATGCTTTTGCGTGCCGTGGTCGGCAGTGCGGTAGGATTCATTGCCTTCCTGCTCGGTGCCGTGGTGGTCATCCTTTTGGGCAAGGAAACCAACTGCATCTACACCGACTGGATTCCGTGGGCGTTGTTCGCTGTCGGTATTGCCTTTACCCTTTCTTTCAAAACGGACATCAACCTCAAGAGTGCTTTGATTGGCGGATTGATTTCCGTGCTGATCAGTTTCGTGGTGCTCTATCTGGCCACTTTCGCCAAAGAGGTGCTCAGCATGTTTAGCTACATGATTTACGCCGCCGGCTTCGGAATCGCTATCGCGGTGGTGCATTTCGTTTCCGAAAAGTACTTCTTGCGCATTTCCGGTCCTGTGAAGGAACGTGATATCGCCATCTACAAATGGATGAGCGTTACGGGCGGTTTCAACAAAGTTACCATCGGCAAATCCATTGACTGCACTTTGGAGATGAACTGGGATGATGCCGTGACTATTGCCGACAAGCAGGTGGAGATTTACTTGGAGAACGATCGTCCCTATTGTCGTGCCCTCACAGACGGCACTCGTCTGCCTAATGGACAAGTGATGCAGAAGGGCCAGACGATCTTGCTGAACCATGGTACGGAATTCACCATCGGCAATACGTTGTTTACTTACATTGAAAAAGATAAATAATTGAATATGAGTTGTTTGAAGCATGTTTTTGAATTGCTGCTTTTGTTGTGCAGTATGAATGTCCTGTTTGGGCAGAATGTGGTTACGGGAAAATACAAAGGCCATATTGTCAAAATGAAGTACTACAAAGGCAGCCCTGATGAGATTCAGTATCTGGAATACGGTTTGGTGAAGGAGTTGAACAAGACGGTATCCCGGCTGGAGAGCGAGAAATTATCGTTGCAGAAGGAATTGAACAAGCTGAAAGGCAAATCATCTGTCGAGTCAGACGACAGTATGCAGATGCAATTGGTTATTCAGGAACGCGACCTGCTCGCGCGAAAACGGACTGTTGATTCTTTAAACAAGCGAGTGGAGGGGCTCAATGATTCGCTCCAGTTTGTCCAAAAACGTTTGCAAGAGCTGTCCGAGAAACCCTACCGTCCAAAACGGAGTCCTTCCGCAGATTGTTCTAATATTGGGGTGAGTTACAGTATGGGAATTCCCATTTTGTTTAGTTCAATGTTGAATCAGAAAGACGATTCGGGGCAGTTAGTGTGGAATCGCCGTATGACCCTCTCGCATCAGTTGGGACTCTATTGGGGAAGCCAGTCGTTAGTGCGAAACGGGTCCTTGTCGTTAGGCGTTGGGCTGGAATACAGCAGGATGCGTTTTGCTGCAGGAATGGGTAACGTCTCATACACCCTCGACAATGCTGTGGATATAGACAATGATTCCTATACTGCCTATCTGACTTATCGGAACGTGGAGGAGAGTGCCACGTTACACTATTTGGGCATTCCGCTCACGCTTTCGATAGGCCAACCTTATACCGACAGAATCAGCGGATATTTCCAATTGACACTTGTTCCTTCATTTTGTGTTGCATCATCGCTAAATGCATCGGGATATTATGACTTGGCCGGATATTACCAACAATATGACCTCATGTTGGATGATTTTGAAGGCTTGGGATTCTGTCCCAATTATAGTGTTGATCAAGTGAATGAAAGCGTAAATGTTGACAAATTCTTGTTAACGGGCCGATTGGCGGGTGGCATTTATCTGCCTTTGTGCCGAGCACAGCATGGCAAAACCTCGCCTTGGGCGGTGAAGTTGGGCGTCAAGTTGGATTTTTCTGTGACGCCAGTGGCAAATGAGGAATTAAGCAACACGTCTTTCAGCAACGCAATTGACCATTTGAAACAAAATAATCTCTTGTCTGGTGCAGCTTGTCGCTACTTGAATCCCGCTATAGAGGTCGGTATTACGCATATCATAGGAACCAAGAACTTGAAATGATGGCAAACGAGCATAGAGAATGGGGCGCAGGCGTTTTTTCGTTGCTCTCCTGGTTTAAACAAGAAAACGTGAAGAAGGCCAAGGTGATGGTCGTGGGGGCGGGCGCATTGGGCAACGAGGTGCTGAAAAACCTCGCCCTGTTCGGCGTGGGCAACATTTACATCGTGGATTTCGACACCATCGAATATTCCAATCTCACCCGTTCCATCCTTTTTCGCGAGTCAGATGCGGACAAAGGGTTATATAAGGCGGAAGTGGCCGCCAAACGCATCAAAGAAATCAACAAAAACATCAATGTGCAATACATTGTGGGCAATCTGAGCTCGGATGTTGGTCTTGGCGTGTACAAACAGATGGATGTGGTCATTGGTTGTCTCGACAGTCGTCTGGCCCGCCTTCAGTTGAACCGCCAATGTATGCGTGCCGGTGTGCCTTGGGTGGACGGCGGCATTGAGAACTTGAACGGCGTGGTGAAAGTCTTCAAACGCGGTGTGAACTGCTACGAATGCGGCCTTTCGGACACTGCCAAACACAACCTGTTCCAGAAGATGTCCTGCGCGGGCGTGGCCAAGCGCAACGAAGATGCAGGACGCATCCCCACGACTCCCGTTATCGCCTCTATCATCGGCGCCGTGCAAACGCAGGAGGCTATGAAGCTTCTTCATCCAGAGGAACTGTATAAGGGTGAACTGACCTCCTTATGTGGCCAGTGGTTCCATTACGAGGGGATGCATAACAATGTGAAAATTTACAAATCAACCGCTTATCATACCGATTGTCCATCCCACGAGTATTGGAAACCCGTATTCAAGATTCCGCAACTGTCAGCCGACATCACGGTGGAGAACTGTATTGCTATGCTCAAGGATCTGCTGAATGTGGAGAGCGTGGAAATCAACCTTCGGAACGATCGCTTTGTGGATAAAATCGCTACTCGGAACGATAACCAATGCTTCATGCCGATGCTTCCCGAGTCGAAGATTCCCGATTACATTGACTCGAATCCCCAACTCTATTGCCGATTGCGAATGGATTTGAATCAGAACACCTACGAGAACATTGACGAGGAATTCCCTTACCAGCAATTGACGTTAAAGGAAATAGGTATTCCCTACTTCGATGTTCTCCAAATCACGACCGAGTCTGGATATTTTTATGTGGAGCTGACCAAAGACGAGGCCAAATATCCTTTCCAATAACCGTGTCGTCATCCTTATGAGATTCAATCAGAAATATGATTCGATAGGCGATTTGAAAGCCGAGACTTGGATGAACACGTATCTTCCCGATAACGTGCCCGTTCGGGTTAGCTCGAAAGGAATCTTCTACAGCAACTATTGTGAAGATCTTTTGGAGGTGGATACGTCTGCGAAGGAAGTAAACGTCTCTTTGTCGCGTGACGGGCTGTTTCACTTGCTCCCGGAGGCCCTTTTCGTGGATGAGAATTACCTGCGAGACCCGAAACGGAAACACAAGCCTTTCACTCCCGAAAAAGAGCGCATCCTGAACTTCTTCACTCCCTTTGATTCGGAATATTTTCAAGTCACCCTTGGATTGGACCGGGTGGTTCAGAATTTTGAATCCGATTTGGTGGATGTGTTGCTGAAATCTCTCTATGATATTGATGCACAGGCGATTCAGAACCCGGAAGTCAAAAAAGCACTCCCGTTGTTGTTGCAAGCTTCCGAGATCAGAGGCGATTATGTGCTGATAGGGAGGCTGATGACAGCCATAACAGGTTTCCATGCCCAAATACAGCGGGTTTTCAGGACTTTCCCCGATAATGCCGGGAATGAATATGAGACGGTCGTTGCCAGAATCGTTTTTTACATTCCCTCTTTGACAAATACCGAGTATTCTTCCCTTTATGATGAATTGGGCGGGTTTGTTCAATTTATCGCCGAATGGTTTTTCCCCGTTGAACAGGCTTTTGAATATGCGATAAAAGAAGAGGGGCGTCCTTTTGTTTTGGATGGAACCCTTACGTTGGATTATAACACTTATCTTTAACAGTATGATGACATTTGATAGAATTGACTGGAAAAGAGGCATGGAAATCATGCCGGAAACCTTTCTTTATGCGGATGGTTATCACGACAGTGTCAGTAGATTAAACCGCCAGCTGTTGGTGCCTTTCGCATACGGTTTGGTGCCTTTGCATGACTTCACGTTGAAATACACAATTACCGACCAAAAACTCACGATTGACAAAATATCCTGCACCATTATGGATGGCGAAGGGAATGTTCTGCATATCACGAAAGGAATCTCTCTGCCGTTGCCTAAAGAGGTACAAGGAACCTTCTATTTGGCTGTTTCATGCGGGGAAGATGATCATGTAGAGAAAAATGGTGTTCCTGTACTGGAACAAGGCTATAAATTCCAAATTATCAATCTGTTGAACCCCTGCTCTCCGTTTTTGTTCCCGTTGTTGAAACTACATGCGGAAAATGGAGACTGGGAAGTCGTGGACTTCATTCCGCCTTGTTGCGTGGTCAGCGCCCATTCGGATTTGAGCAACTTGTCCAACCAATGCAGGCAATGCTTGGGGAAGATTCTCGATCTTGTTGAAAAAAAAGGGGATAAGGATGCTTATTGTCAAATCGGCTATCTCTTCATCGAGATGTCTAATTCTTTCCGATACGACACTCCTGCAATGCTCATTTCCTATTTGAAAAAAGCGGTTTTCATTCTCAAATCGAATGATTTTTTCAACGGCTCAGATGATGAATTGCTTGATAGGGCAGGGGAGTTTGTTCAGCTTGAGTATAACCCGAACGCACTCTTCGAAACCATTCAGGAAGCCTTGTCGTATCTTCATGCCGCTCTCGCCTTTCTCCAGCAGACCAAACCGGAGCCGGAGCCGGTAGTGGAGAAGCCTAAGCCCGAGCCAGAGGAAGAGGAATTCACGTATATGTTGTAACGATGTACATTAAGATACCCTTTCAGATTGTGAACGGCTCTGTGGAGCAAGAGACGGACATCAAGAAATCGGTTGACCGCTTCATCGATTTGCTGATAGCCACCCCGATGGGGCATTTCAAGGCAGATCCCGATTTCGGTTTCGTGTTCAAGAATTTCCGTTTCGAGAATTTTGATGAGAAAAAGCGCACGATAGCCTATAGGAAGGCGGACGAACCCATGAACGATTTCAAGATTACGGGGTCGAGCAAGAACCCCAAGAACTTTGCATACGCTTTGAAACGCAATATAGAAATGTACGAACCGCGAATGGATGTGAGTGAGGTCACGATGGATTATGATTCAAAAAAACATAATGTCAAACTGTTGATTTCAGGGCTGATTAAAGGGGAAAAGACGCAAAACTACAGTCACGAGGTCAATTTTTATGTGTGGTAATATGGATAATCAGTTGAATATACAATCAGGTAAGGCGCTGCTTGAGAAAGTTATCAAGCAATGGGAACAAGACGGGCTTTTCGACAGCTTTGATGATGCAAACAAGAGGCTGGATTGTGATGGAGAGAGTGCTGTGAGGCATAATTTGCAACGGGATCCTGTCATCAACCTGTTCATGTCGGCATTGGCTTATCAAACCAACCTGCTGAAAGAACAAATTGTGTCGTTGCGAACCTCCCTGCTGGATGAATTTATCCGGAGAACAGTTCCTTTCACCCTGACCAGACCGACGCCATCCCTGACGGTCTTGAAGGCGCAAATGGTGGAAAGCCGAGAGTCTTCCTGTATGGTGGATGATGCAACGGCAATTCGTCTTGAAAAGCGCTCTAAAACCAAAATGAGGTTCAATGAGCAGGAAATTTTCTCGTTTATGCCTCTTCTGAAGACAAAAATCCTGAATGCTGCTATTTCGTCGGTTCGAAAGGTGAATAAAAACACTTTTGAAATATCCTTTTCCGGGAAATCGAATGTGGATAATCTTTCGGGGGTGTCATTCTATTTCCCCCATCACGATATTGCGTCGTTGTCCCTCTACATAAACGAAAAACCGGTTCCCGTTTTTTCCCTTCGTGATTACGATCGTTTACCGCTTTGTGACATTTTTAACGTCAACCATTGTGTTTTCAATCGTTCTCTTCTCTACGGAACGACCGAAAGTTGGTTGGACAGGTTGGCGCCATTGGCTGGCAAGTTGTTTTATGTGGGAGATTATGCGGTTGATGAACAGCCGTATGCAATGACTGTTCAGATGACGGTTAATCAGGCGGAAGAGGTGAACCTGACAGACGAGAATGTGCTCATCAACTGTGTACCCATTGTAAATGTGGAAAAAGGCACCGTCAATCTGTCTGCGGAGGAACCTATCAAGAAGATTGCTTTGGAGAAATATGTCGATGTTCAAGAGAAGAAGGATTATCCTGTCACGCATAGTGTGAAAACTGGGAAGGAATTTCTCCAGTTGCTTGCACCTTCCGATCATTCTTTTGATGCGGAACAGATTACACTCCGTCGATTTGGAGCAGAACGTTATCATGTGGGGAAACTTGTTTTGCAAGCAAGAGCCTTGACACATCGTTATTCATCTGACTTTCACGCGTTCAGATCCTTTGCTGATGTCGAGTTTGATGAGAAGGTGAATGAGGTAAGGGTCTTGTTAAACGAGATAGAGGGCATTATCAGTAAAAACCAGTCGGTGCCCAACGGTGTCTATGTGATGCTTCAGAAGCATTCCAACGGTTATTTTACAAGCGATCAGTCGAGAATAGCCGTTTCCTATCTTCTGACGGACGGACAGCAGGGAAATGGCCTTGCTTCGGGCTGCGCGGTCAAGCTTCCACCTATGTTCGACGAATCCAAAAGTTCGATTATGATGACCACATTCGGCGGCCGTGGTGAGGTGACGGACGATGAGACGCTCCACCAGATGGCCAGTTATTATCATCTAACAAAAGAGAGATTGATTACGAAGTCGGACATCAAACAGTTCTGCTATAAAGAGTTGATGAATACTTATCAAATTCAGAAAGAGGCCATTCGTGATATTGCATTTCGGTCTGAAATGCACAATGGACATCAGCGGATGATGATTGACATAGCATTGTCTCCAACATCAAATATTGAGGATGCGGACGATTTGTCTCAGCGTATTGCTGCAGAGATACAACAGAAAATCAATGTCCGTGTCACAGGCTTTTGTGCTTTCGAGGTGCGTGTGAGAATCTAAACCAAAGGAGTATGCGTTTTGCCCGATTTTTCCTGCTTGTTGTCACACTGTCGGTTTGTAGTGTTTTCATTGGCTTGGCGCAGTCTGTCGAAAACGACTATAGTTGTGAAGACCAAATTGACCAGGTGATATTGTATGCTCGTTTGAAGTTGGGCTGCCCTTACGAATGGGGCGGTTCGGGTCCTCGCACATACGACTGTTCTGGCCTCGTGAATTATGCTTTTCAGCAGATAGGGGTTGTGGTCACTCGCACAACCAGCACCTTATGCATTGAGGGGGAACGGGTGTTTCTGACCAATATCAAACGGGGAGATTTGGTGTTTTTTGTGTCGGGAGAGTATCCAAACCGGCATATTTCGCATGTGGGAATTGCCATTTCTGACTATGACAACGGGGATTTCAAGTTTATCCATGCTTCGGCGGGTAACGGTTGTGTCGTGGTAAGCCACTTCACTGACTCGAATTACCAGAAAACTTACGGGGGTGCCCGGAGGATTATCCGATGTAAATGAGAGAGCGAAATATTACGCTGTTATTTCGGAGAAAAAGGTACGACAAACCGCCACTTGTTGATTGCCAAATAGTTGCAACAATGTACTAGATACGAGCATCTGCGGGGAAGCAGACGCCTCCATAGTCCTGGGTCGGAACGGTCGAGATGATGTTTTGGTGCGATAGCCGTGCTTTTGAATATTCTCCCTTAACAACGTGTTCGTAATTTGTGTGCTTTTGCCGTTCAAAAGTCACCATTATGAATATCGAGTCCAAAAAAGGTCTTTGCCTTGTTTTTATCAGTTTGTTTTTCATCTCATTCGTTGCTTCCGCCCAAATCAACGATACGATTGTGCCCTTGACCCCGACCAACCGGAATGTACTTCTGGAGGAATACACGGGAATCTATTGTGGCT
Source organism: uncultured Bacteroidales bacterium (assembly GCA_905235135.1). Classification (GTDB taxonomy): domain Bacteria; phylum Bacteroidota; class Bacteroidia; order Bacteroidales; family WCHB1-69; genus F23-D06. The sequence continues at coordinate 22,566 of CAJOKR010000008.1, read as the reverse complement.
ATTGCCCTGACGGTCACCGCATGGCCAACGAGGGCCGCAAACCCTGGACGTGCGAATATCATCAATATTCATGTCGGTAGTCTGGCATCCAATACCTACACAACCGAGTTTGGTACAGCGTTGGCAGACCAGACGGGTTTGACCGGCTATCCTCAAGGTACCGTCAACAGACACCTTTTTTTCTAATTTTACGAACACAATTCTGAATAGAGGCTATTGGTCATGGGCTGCCAACCAAATTTTAGGGATGAGCTCTCCGGTGAACATTGCGGCGGAAGGCACGCTGGATTATGTGAATCGCACACTGCATGTTCGTGTTCAGCTTTATTACACGGGCTTTCAGTCTGTCTCATCAAATTCGTTGAATCTGGCGATCATTCAGGACAATGTATTGGGATGGCAAAGCGGAATGGACTCCAATCCGGCGCAGGTTATAGGCGGCCAATATAACCACATGCACATGCTTCGCCATTTGATTACTGGTCGGTGGGGTGAGACCATCAATAGCATTTCGCAAGGTACGCTGGTGGAACGGACGTACGATTATGTGATTCCTGCGCAGCTGGGCTCGCCGAACCCTATTGACGCTCCCTTGGAAAACCTCCGTGTGATTGCGTTTGTTTGTCAGGATCACCAAGAAGTGCTCACCAGCATTGCGGTTCCGATTCAGATTGTCAACCTTCCGGATATTGCTGGACACCTTCTCTCGCTGAAGGATATGAATAATATGGAGTGCAATGAACAGGGTAATGCCTATTTTGAGTTTAAGAATATGGGTGCAAACACGATTACTTCCCTGACATACACCTATAGTGTGAACAACGGTCCAGCACACACGGAAACTTGGTACGGCAATATGCCTTCATTGACTACGGAAACTATCCAAATCCCAGATTTCAACCTCAACCTGAATGCCAATAACACCGTTATAGTTCAGGTAACTGCTATCAACGGCGTGAATATCAATCTCGATCCCAAATCTGTGACCATTAAAAAGAATGTTACTTCGGGCAGTGGTGAAATGACGTTTACGGTGGCAACAGATGCGTATGCCAGTGAGACTACGTTCAAATTTTTTGATCCCAACGGAAATGTGGTACTTTCTGGCGGTCCATGGGAGAATTTAACGGCAGCTGGCACCACCACGCATGTTTTCACCTTCAATCCACAGGTTGATGGGTGTTATCGTCTTGAAGTATATGACGCGTATGGCGACGGCATCAATTCTGGGTTTGGCGCGGGTTACTTTACGATGGTGCAAAATTCGGATAATACACAGATTTTGTATGATAATGGTCGATTTGGCAGTAAGGCTACCTACATGATAGGCATTAACCCGTCAACACCACCCTGCACAACGGTGTATAATGAGTTTTCCGAGAATGCGTGCGTTAGCTACACTTGGAATGGTCATACCTATACTGAAAGTGGTGACTATACCCAAACTTTGACCACCGCGAATGATTGTGATTCCGTGGTGACAGTGCATTTGACCATTCTCCACGGCAATTACACGGAAGTGCCTGTGGATACATGCAGTACCAAGTTCTACTGGGCGTTGGCCGACACCATGATCACGAATTCCGGCACTTACACTTACAGTCACCTCGATGCGAACGGTTGTACGCAGGTCGATACGCTGTATTTGACAGTGAATCACCCAGTGGTAGAGATTGTCGAAGCCACTGCCTGTGAGAGTTACTCTTGGAATGGCACGATCTACACGCAGTCCGGCACGTACGCGCAGACTTTCACTGCCGCCAACGGTTGCGATTCTGTGGTGACCCTGCACTTGACTCTCATTGAGATGCCGGTGATGCAGGCTATTGCGGGCGAACAGGAGATCCGTCGCAAGGTAAACACAAACATCCTCATCTGCCAACCTGTCTATTCCGACTACGGACAAGTACACTACCGCTGGGGTTATACTGACCTGAACACTTCCGATGAGGGGGTGATCCCCGGAGACCGTAACTATTGCCTCTATGAATTCGGCATCGACACCCTCTCGTACTGCTATTGGGTGGAAACCTATCTGGCCGAGGCTGTCGGGGAGGGATGCGAGAACCGTTCCTACTACGTCCACGGTTATATCACAACATCCACACCCGATTATGGTGGCAATGTTGTGGAAGCGTACCTGTCAAATAATCGCATTGTGTTGTTTATCAATTCTTTATCGCTTGATAAAATTACGGCGGCCTTATACGATATGAATGGCAAACTGTTGCTTTTGAAGGGCTACGGGACCACGGATAAGGTGTCTGACGTGATTCCAGTCTCCATCGCCCCGGGAGTCTATTTCCTGCGAGTTAGCATTGGTGGTCAGATGTATTCTGTTAAGTTATTGAAACTGTAATTCTTACAATAATGCCTTGATAGGGCAGATTCGCAACCCAGTTGCACCCTATTTTTTGTACTTTTGCCGCCGTTTAGGAACTTAGGCATTCCTGCCGCCATTACCGTTGCCAGGAATGGCGACGCCCCAACCCTAAACCCTAACCCTTAACCCCTAAACCTTAACCCTTAAACCTTAACCCTTAAACCTTAACCCTTAAACCTTAAACCTTAACCCTTAAACCTTAAACCTTAAACCAACAATATGGCACACAAGAATCTGTACAGAAAAAGAGGAGACGCTAAGATCGCGGGCGTTTGCAGCGGTCTGGCCGACTATTTCGACGTCGATCCCACCGTGATGCGGATCATCTTCCTGCTGCTCTTGCTGACCGGCTCGTTAGGCTTCTGGATATATCTGATTATCTGGATTGTAGCTCCGTGGGACTATAATAATATGTGAGCGATGAGAAGGATACTGATTTTTTTCCTGCTGCTGATGACGGCAGGGTGGGGGATGGCACAACCCCTGACTGGCAAGGTGCTGCAAATCGGTGAGTATGGCGACACAACCGCCGTGGCTCATGCTTCGGTGCAGTGGCTGCATACCTCCGTTGGTGCTTACACCGACAACGACGGTAAGTTCACGTTGCAACGCAGCAAGACTGATACACTGGTTATCTCGTTCCCAACGTTTCTGCCCGATACGGTGGTGATTCCGCGCGGACAGACGGGACTGACCTTCTTCCTGAACACCGCACACAACCTCAACGAGGTGAGCATTGTGGCCCGCGATGGTTCCTATATTTCCGTGCAACCTATTTTCACCCAAGTGATTGGCACGGAAGGACTGCGTCGTGCCGCCTGCTGCAACCTTGCCGAGAGCTTCGAGAGCAGCGTGGCCATCGACTCGGAATTCCCCGATGCGGTGAGCGGTGCCCGGCAGATTTCGATGCTCGGACTGGCGGGTACTTACACCCAAATACTGCTTGAGAACGTGCCCTACATCCGGATGCTTGCCCACCAGTTCGGTCTCGGTTTTGTCCCCGGCTCGTGGATGGAGAGCATCAGTCTGTCGAAGGGAACTTCCTCTGTAGTAAATGGTTTCGAATCCATCACCGGGCAGATCAACATCGACTACAAGAAGCCGGAGACCAACTTGGAGAAATTCTTCATGAACGCCTACTTCAACTCGATGGGAAAGGGCGAGCTAAGTATGAACACCCGCATTCCCGTGGGCAAAAAGGAGAGGGTGAGCACCAATTTCTTGCTGTTCCTTGGAGACCAGTTTTTCAAGACCGACATGAACCACGACGGCTTTATGGATGTGCCGCGCAGCCGCCAGGTGAACGTGATGAACCGCTGGGATTACAAATCCCCTGTTTTGGAAGGCCGTACGATGGTTGATTTCGTGTGGGACAACCGTTTCGGCGGGCAGATGGACTTCAACCCGAATGGTATTATGCCGGCTATTCTCATCTACGGTTTCACTGCCGACAACAAGCGGGTGGACGTCATCACCAAAAACGGCTTCCTGCTGAAGGGTGAGCACGAGAGCATCGGTACCATTGTCTCTTACACGGGGCACTGGCTTACTTCCAGCTACGGATTAGGCCACTTCTACGACGGTGAACAGCAAAGTGTGTATGCCAACGTGATGTATTCCAACAAGTTCGGTGCCAAAGAACGCCACAAACTGACTGCGGGCGCCAGTTTCCAGTTCGATTGTTTGAATGAACTCTATGAGGACAGGCCGGATTTGTATTATTTTGAACGGCCGCACCATCATGACATGATTCCCGGAATTTTTGCTGAATATGCCTACGTTGTTGACCCGAAGTTGGTGGTGATGACCGGTATGCGATTGGATTACAACATGGTTCGCGACAGGTCGCATACGAGTATTTGGACCAATATCAGCCAACTGTTTTGGACCCCGCGTGTGCATGTCAAATGGCAGGCCACCAAGGATTTGTCGTTACGTGCCTCTGCGGGGAAGGGCTATCGTAACGCCCACTTCTTTGCGGAGAACCAGTCGCTGATGCTCTCTTCACGAAGTCTCTATTTCGACGGTCCCACCCGTCCCGAAGAGGCTTGGAATATCGGGGCGAGCGCCGTGTGGCAGTTCAATATGCCGGGCGGAAAGGCCTCATTGGCAGTCGATTACTTCTACACCCATTTCGTGCAGCAGATGATTGTAGATTTGGACCAGGATGTCCACGCCGTGCACTATTATGCCCTCAATGGGGAGTATAACGGTTATAACAACCGCTCCCGTTCCCATTCCGCACAGATCGAGCTGACCCTCAAACCGTTGCAGCGTTTCGAGATTCTGTTGGCCTACCGCTACAACGATGTGCGTTACATGCGCCAGGGTGTGATGCGTCAGAAGGACATGATGAGTCCGCACAAGGCACTCGTCAACCTCAACTACAGTACTCCATACGACAAGTGGAAGTTCAACCTCAACTGCCAGATTTTCGGTCCGATGCCGCTGCCCAACACGCAGTCGAACCCCGAACCGTACCGCCGTCCGGATGTTTCGAAACCCTACTGTCTGCTCAATGCACAGATTACCAAGAAGTTCCGCAAGTGGGAGATTTACGCCGGCGCGGAGAACCTCCTCAACGTCAAGCAGAAAGACCCGATTGTGCAGGCCGAGAACCCCTTCGGGGAATATTTCGACGCCACGATGGTCTATATGCCGATCACGGGAATCATGGGATATCTCGGCGTTCGCGTCATCCTCAAGTAGAGACGCACAGCCGTGCGTCTCTACAGATTGTCTATTTTTCTGACACTGTTGTAAAAATTATTTACAGGCATCAACAAAATGTTTGCTGTATATTGTTGATATACAGCGAGTAATGATTTTGGCACGGTTTTCGATTCTATCGTCATTGTAGTAGAGACGCACGGCCGTGCGTCTCTATATGTCGTGCGTCTCTATAATAAAGAAACCATCCCTTGTGTTTCAAGAATGTTATTTTGTGTATTTTTGCGCCCCGTTATGAAATTCAAAACCGAACCAAAATCATATAGTATGAAGACACAACACCGACAGTCCGCCATTCGGACTTTTGGTCTCCTGATTCTGCTGGCAACCATCTGTATGTCAGCGTTTTCCCAAAATACGGTCACGGGAACCCTGCAAGATGCGAACAGCGGGAGTCCAGTGCAGTATGCCAATGTGAGCCTGCTGCGGCAGTCCGACAGCGTGCTGGTGAGTTACACCGCAGCCAACGACAAGGGACAGTTCCAACTGCAGATGGTCCCTAAGGGAAGCTACCGCCTTGTGGTCTATTTCGTTGGGTATGAGAACTACGAGCAGCCCATCGAGGTGAGCAAGGATCAGGATGTGGGGATTATCAAGATCAAACCGGGCACGACGACCATCGGTGAGGTGGTGGTGAAGGGTGAACGGCCGCTCTTCGCGGTAGATGGCGAGAAAACCTACTACAACACGGCAGAAGATCCGACCGTGCAAACGGGTACCGCCTCCGACGTGCTGCAGAATGCCCCGGGTGTCTCCGTGGATGTGGAGGGCAATGTCACCCTGCGAGGCACCTCCAGCGTGGAGATCTGGATCAACGACAAACCGTCGCACATGAATGCCGAAAACCTTAAGACCTACCTCCAGCAGATGCCTGCCAACAGCATCGACCACGTTGAGGTGATCACCAATCCCTCAGCACGTTACGGTTCCAAGGCCGATGGCATCATCAACATTGTAACCACCACGAAAGTGATGAAAAACCAGTTCGTCAGCTTCGGTGCCAACGCCTCCATCAAGCCGTATGTAAGTCCTTGGATATCTTACGTTTGGAGTAACGAAAAACTCTCCATCAACCTCTATGGCAACTTCTCCTATTCACGCAGCAAGCACATCGGAATGTCCGACATGTCCATCTTCCAACCCAGCGAGGTCGGGGACGACCGCGAGCTGGTCAGCTTCGAGCGCGATTCCAGCTACAACGTCGGCAACAACTACGGCGCGGGCATCCATTTCAATATGGACTACGAGATTGACAGTGCGAACAACATTTCTCTCTGGAGCGGGTTCTGGCCGAACTGGAACAACGCCGTCGGATATGACGAGAACTACCGCCAGACCTACATTCCCGAATATTTGACCCAATACAACGAGACCTCCAACGGTAAGGGCAATAGTCGTTGGGGAGGATTTGGCCTCTACTACCAGCACCTGTTTAACAACGAGGGACACAACCTCTCGTTAGATGTAAACGGCAGCACCTGGGGATGGGGCGACAACTCCCTGAACAAGAAGCACTTCATCGATCCGACGGAGTATGTCCGCACTCGAAACACCAAATTCGAAAACAGTTCTTACGACGTGGATGCCGAGCTAACCTACAACCGGCCTTATTCTGAAAACGGGGAGATTTCCGTGGGCTATTACGGAAGCGTTTCCTGGGAGAAGGGACTCTCTTACGTCGATACGTTGCGCGACGGAATATGGGATAACGACCAGTTGCGCAGCTATTTGAGCCGGGAGACCGAGCAGGAAAACCAGGTCTTCTTCACGCTGCAGCACAAGTTCGGCAATTTCACCATCAAACCAGGTGTGCGTCTGGAGCACGACTACATCTCGATACGCTATCCCGAGGTGCCCGATACTTTTGGCGTACATCGTCATTACTTCCATGTGCGTCCGTCGCTGCACCTGTCGTATCGCACTAAGTCGATGCACAATTTCCGACTGAGCTACAGCTACCGAAGCAGTAATCCCGGGGCCGAAAGTCTCACGCGCTTCATCGAATATGGTGAAGAATCCTTCAGCAGCGGCAACCCCTACCTTAAATCCAAGCTTACCCACTCGCTGGAGGCCGGCTGGCAAAAGTACTGGGAGAAGTACGGCTCAGTCGGGGTCACCCTCTACTTCAAGGCCAAAACCCGCGATATCACCAGCATTTCCGAGCCCGCTTACGATGACCTTTACGGCCGCCTCGTCTCCTACTCCCATCCGGTCAATGTGGGAAAAGCGATGAATACGGGTCTGGAATTCAACACGATGTTCCGCCCCAACGCCATGTTCAACATGCGCTTCTACGCCAATGTCTATCACAACTACTTGGAGACCATGTACGACAACAAGCTGTACAAAGACCAAATGTGGTCCTACAGCTTCAACATGAGCCTTTGGGCGAAACTGTGGAAACGTCTGGAAATCAGCGTGTCGGGTTATTACCGTTCGCCGTCGATGTCGCTGTTCAGCACGACCGTCGCCTACTACAGCATCAACGCGGGTCTGCGCTGCGACTTCTTCGACAAAAAGCTGTCTGTCTATCTGAACGCCAACGACATCTTCAACTGGAACAAGTGGGGATATAACAACGACAGCCCGTATTTGGTGTCGCACAGCACATACAAGTACAACTCCCGTTCGGTGGCATTAGGCTTCACGCTGCGTTTCGGCAAGATGGAGTTGGAGAACCAAGCCCGCCAAGGTGCTGCCAACGAGAGCAGTGGCGGCAGCGGCCAAGGCGGAATGTAATCAGAACGATGTCGTAACCGACAGTCCCACTCCGTAGGAGGCGGGAACGGCGCGGCAGACACCGCCGACGCACAAAATGCCCTCCTTGGTCTTGCCGAAGTTCAGGGCAATGCGCGTGGTGTTCCAAATGTAAGCGCAGGAAATGTTGTAATAGTGCGTCTTATGCACGGGATCCGGGTTTCCGTAGTTCCAGTCGTCGCCGATGGAGACGAACCAGCTCGGGCTGAACGAGTACTCTAACATCGCATAGATGCTGCTGCCGATGTCGTCTTTTGTGTAAAGATGCTGGGCCTCAAGACGTAAGGCGTGCTTCGGTGTGATTTTGTACGACAAGTCGGAAGCGACCAGATGACCGCGCATAACCCCGGCATGGCCTTGCAGAATTTCCAGATTATAAGTGATGTAGTTGTAAGCCAGAATCCATTTCCACTTTTTGTTGTTGAAGCGGTGGCTGATCTCCAGCCCGATGTCCTGATAGAGCAGATTGGGACCGAACTTGAAGAACTGGGAGGTGTAGCCCATCGTTCCGGTCAGGGTGCCGTTTTCAACGGCCTCAGGCACAAGCTGTTTGTCGATGTCGTGGAACCGCGAGTAGTTGAAAGTGATGTCGGTGCCGTATTTGCCGCCGAGCGCCGATTTCTTGGGAATCTGGTAGTTAACCTGCAACTGCGCTCCGATCTGGCTGTTCGGCTGGCTGGCATAGCTGTAGTCACCGATGAGCTGGTAGGAGTACTGTCGGTTGATGGCCGGGATGCAGTTGACCATCAGCAGCGAGTTGGAATATTCGTAGCGGTCGGAGCGGAACTCCATGTTGTCGGCACGGATGAACGAAGCCGCGATACCGAACCCTTTCATAGCGTAAGTGGCTGACAGGAAGAGCGCTTCGCCGGGTTTGTAGATGAAGTGGTTCGTGATGTTCGGGTCGTTGATTTTGCGGGCGTATTCGCCGTCGAGACGGAAGCCCTCATAGCCGAAAGTTCCGCGCACAGCCCACGTTCCCACGTTGACGGGAATTTTGTCCTCCGGGATGTAGGCCAGCGTGGCGGAGTCGGTGCCGGGATAGAGGTCGAAGTAATAGGGGTAATCGACAGGCTGATGCTTGCTCACGAAATTGGCGCCTACACGGGCGATGAAACCTTTCTCCTGAATTACAGGGACCAGCTCACCTAAGGAGATCTCCAGGTCGGCGCCACTCACAAAGTCTTTGCGGCCGAGGTAGCTGTCGAAATTGTAGCGCTCCATGCCCCACACGCCTTTGATGTAGATACCCTTGTAGGGGGTGAGCTTGATGCGAGCGCCGAGCAGGCTGTTGTCAATGCCCAACTGACGGTCTTCATAGGCTCTGAGTGTCAAGCCGTTACCGAACTGCTCGTAGTAGTTTCCCGCCGTAACCTGGATGAAGGAATTTTTGTAGTCGGCAAAGAAGTACTTGATTCCCTGTCCTTTATAGCCGATTTTCTCGAAATCGATGAGCGGGAATTGGTAGAACTCGTAGCGCGCGCCGGCCGAAAATCCGCCGTTGGTATATAATATATTAAGGAAGGCGTTGCCGCGAACTTTGGAATCCACCGGCTCGGCTCCGATAATAGAGTCGGGAATGTAGTACATACCGTTAAAGCCGAAGTCGCCGCTGATGCGCCCGTTGCCGATCTGGTGCTGTCCGAAAGCCCAAACGCTGCCCAAGAGCAGCGTCGATGCGATGAGTATGCGTTTGATAGAAGTTGAAATCATACGATGGAGTTATGGTGACGAATTTTATTTCACTAACGACTTGATGATCTCATGAACTTCCTCTTCGCTGCCGGGGGCGTAGGAGGTGTGCTGCCACACAATCTCGCCATCGCCGTTCAGGATGCACATATACGGCACATCGTTGACATTCATGGCGCGTTTGAAGTCGGAGTTAACATCCAGCAGCACAGTGTATTCCCAACCTTTTCCCTTTACGAAGGGAGCCACGCGGGAGGAAGTTTTCGCGTCGTCGATGGAGATGGCATACAGTTTCACGCCGGTCTCCTCCACCCAATCCTCGTATTCGTCGGCGATGGCCAAAAGCTCGGCGATACAGGGTTTGCACCACGTTGCCCAGAGGCTGATAATCACGGGTTTACCATCGTTCTGGATGTCTTTGGTGTTGAACACCGCACCGTCCAACGTCTGGATGTCGATGGCGGGGAGTTTCGCGAGGTGCTTGTCTTTCGCTTCCTGTGCGAAGATGCTGAAACTGAGGGTCATACAAAGGATGACGGTTAAGATTTTTTTCATATTCGGATATTTTTATTGTTTATTTCGATTTTGGAACATTGGGTTCTCATCTTGCTCGATTTCGTCGGGGAAGTTCATCTGGAGGTATTCGGGCAGCCCCTGCTCGGGGGCGGGCGGGTAGCGCATCATCAGGGTGCCGTCGGCGTTGAAGAAAATGTGCTCCGGCAAGGTCTCAATACCCTGCTGCACAAGCCAGTCTGTGCGTCGAAGTAGAGCAGCGGCCATTCGAACTGTTTCCCGTACTGTTTGACGAACGCTTGGTAGGTCTCCTTTTCCGGGTCGAGGCAGAGGCTCACGAATTGCACGCGGCCCTCATACTTGCTCTGTAAATCCTTGATAATCATCATTTCCCTGATACAGTTGATGCAGTCGGTCTGAAATACATGAAGATAGACGGGTGAGCCCTCGTATTGTTTAAGCTGCACCTTGTGCCCCTTTTCGTCTTTGAAGGAGACTTCTTCCAGCACTTTCTCACTCTTCTTGATCTGATTCAATTTGCTGTCTATCAGCTGGATGTGTTTTTCGAACGAGGAGGTCTGACGGATATATTCGAGCACTTTGAGAACATTGCCGCGGTCGAACTCCTTGTTGTCCAAAAACTCAATCAAATTCTTGATAATCACCAGCTCACGAAGACGAGCGTTGGCCAGTTTCGGGTCGCGACCCACCTCGTTGAACAGCGTGGGGTAGTCGGGCGTTTCGTTGATGGTGCGGTCGAGCAGCTCCTTGCTGACGTAGGGCGAATAGTACAGATACCCCTCGTAAAACTGGTTGAACAGCGACATATACGCGGGGTTGTTGTACAAAATATAGTCGTTGTCGAAGTATTTCTGGTAGAGATAAATCGGCTTTTTGCGATACTGCAGCAGGTCGATGCTGCCGAGGGTGTAATACCCGTAGGACTGGTAGAAATTTTCGGGAAGATACTGGAAATCAAAATGTTCGGAGATAAGGTTGCGCACGGTATCGAAGATGTTGTCTTCGGAACCGTAGATCATCCCGAAGGAGTAGGCGTTGGCCACACGGTTGAAATACTGCGTGAAGCGGTTGATCTTGTAGTTGAGGTCGCCGGTGTCCGTTTTCGTGTTCTCGATCTGCAGGAAACCGCCGTATTTTTCGGGGTTGATTCGCTGATACAGCGTGCTATCGACAGTGATGTTGAAGGAGTAGCTGTTGGCGGGCACGATGAAGAACTCGGCCTTGGAGGTTCGGATGGCCAACTGCGCCAGCTCGATCTCGGTGGTGTTGTATTTCAGCGCGAAACGGCCGTGTTTGTCGATGATGTCGGTGGCCGCCACATCAGCAATTCCGTTGAGCAGGTCGTGGAAGACCAGCAGCCGGATCTCCTCCCCGGCGGCAAAGGTTGCGGTGCCGGTGATGGTCACGGGCGTCTGCGCACGTCCCGCGAAGGCGGTTAGCAAGCAGAGGGTGAGGAGGATATGGCTGATGTGTCGGTTCATAATAGTCTATCTTTCAGGTAGTTCGTAGGAGACAAAGGGAGAGTAGTCTTCGCCATAGTGCCACAGCTCGCGCACCATGGAGGAGGAGACCATACGCAGTTCCGGGGAGGCGAAGAGGAGCACGGTCTCGATTTCTGGGGCGAGCCGCTTGTTGATTTCGGCCAGCTCCTGTTCAGCGTCGAAATCGCGGGCATTGCGAACCCCACGGATAACGTACTGCGCATTATGGCGACGGCAAAGTTCGACCGTCAGTCCGGAGTAGGAGAGTACTTCGATTTTGGGGTTGTCTTTGTAGATGTTTTTCACCCACATTTGGCGCTCGATTTCGCTAAAAACATCCTTTTTGTCAGGATTGTACCCGATGCCGATGATGATTTTGTCGAAAAGCGGCAGGGCTTTGGCTACAATGTCCTCATGCCCTTTCGTGAAGGGGCAGAACGATCCGGCATATACGGCAATCTTTTCCATGTTCAGTCGCGGATGATGGTGAAGTTGTAGTCGTCGAGGAATTTGATGAGGCGTGAGGGTTTGAACTCCACGGAGGTGGACTGGTCTTGCGAGACCACGTAATCCATCTGGCTGATAACCTCTTGCGAGATTTTGTCGAAGGTCTGTGGGGTGGGTTCTCCGGCAATGTTGGCGGAGGTGGAGATCAGTGGCCGTCCGAGGGCGCGGATGACCTTGCGGCAGAACTCGTTCTGTACGATGCGGATGGCGATGGTGCCGTCTTCGTGGATCAGTTTCTCCGGCAGGTTGTAGGCGGTCTGGTAGATGAAAGTGGTCGGCCGCGTGACGTGCGCGAGCAGATCCCACGCGATCAGCGGGATTTTTTTCACGTACATCGGCAGCCGTTGCATCGAATCAAGCAGGATGATCATGCTCTTTTTCTCGTTGCGCTGCTTGATGCGGTAAACCCTCGCGATGGCCTCCTCGTTGGTGGTGTCGCAACCGATACCCCACACAGTATCAGTGGGATACAGAATCACCTTGCCCTCTTTCAGCAGGGAAACGCATTTTTCAACTTCCTCTTCCATGACAGAAAAATTTAACCTGCAAAGATACTATTTTTACTACAACATGGGAAAAATCCAAAAAAACATTTTCGAGCAGTTCCCGTGGCAGAAAGTGTGCAATCGGTTTCGTCTGTTAATTATTGTTAAAAATGCATTTACCTCTTGACAAACGCATTTTTTTGTTGTATCTTTGCAACGACAAAAAACAAGATTTATTAAAAAATTTTAAACAATGAAAAACAGGGTACAATTAATGATTTTATGGGTGTTCTTTCTGCTCTTGTCCTGCCAGACGCTGGCGCAACACTTAGACGGTTTTGCGGACTATAGGAAAGAGTACGACAAACAGATGTCCGATTTCATGTTTCGGCAGTATCAGGATGTAAGTGGCTGGTTTGATGATGCTTACCGAGATTATCCGACTGTTCCGCGAGGGATGTTGGAGGCGGTGGCTTTCCAGTACACGCGATTTTCACCCAATGTGGTGACGGACACGGTGGAGACGGATCCGTCGGAAATCCCACGTGTCTATACGGTCATGGGGCTGACGCTGCACGGGAAAGGAGTGTTTCGTGAGAATGCACGGCTTTTGGCCGAAATGACCCCGTACTCGCTGGACGCAATTCTTTGGGAACCCGGAGCGGCGGTGAAAGCCTATGCCTGTGCGTTCGCGCAGCTGCAGGAAAAGTACGGCCTTTATGGCGATTCGGTGGAACTGTATAAGCGCATTTTGTTGGAACTGTGCGAGTTGCCGGTTTCCGAAGCGGGAGATGATGATTTTGCAAGAAACAGTTTTCTGTACATAGTTTACTTCTTTTTGGACAGGGAAGAGTATGCCGGTTGCGGCGCGCCACCTCGTGAGATTGATTTTGAGGGCTTGTTTGGTGATGAGTATGCTCGACTGAAAGGCGACAGGACGGAAGTCGCGCCGGCTCGCTCCCCCCGTTCCACGAACACGGAGCCGGATTATCCGAACGCTGTGTTCGTCCCCGCAGCCTCCTGCAACTACACATCGGGTAGGGGTGGCGCTACCGTTTCGTCGGTTACCATCCACTACACCCAAGGCACGTATTCTGGATCCATTGCTTGGTTCCAAAATTGCAGCGCAAGTGCCTCCGCGCACTATGTCATCCGCTCGGTTGACGGGCAGGTGACGCAGATGGTGCCGGAAGCGGACAAAGCTTGGCACGTGGGGGTTGCCAACAGCTACACCATCGGCATCGAGCACGAGGCGTACGGGAACATTTACTCCTACTTTACAATGAATATGTACCAGTCGTCGGCCGATTTGGTGAAGAACATCTGCTCGCGACGATCCAACATCAACCCGCATCGGGTTTTCTACCGCGACACCCTCGATGACGGCACGGTGCTAAACTACGGGGTACACAGTCTGGGAGGGGCGACGGCGTGCACGCAGATTCGCGGCCACCAGCACTATCCGAGCCAGACGCACACCGACCCGGGGCAGTACTGGAACTGGAATCTCTACTACAAGCTCATCAACGACAACCCGACGGTGACCACCGCTACGTCGGAAACAGGGACTTTCACCGACTCTGGCGGAGCGGCGAGTGATTACGGGAACGATGAGCGGCAACTTTTCCGCATCCATGTAGCCGGGGCCGACAGCATCGCGCTGACGTTCCAGAACTTCGCGCTCGAACCGAATTACGACTTTATGTGGATCTATGATGGCGGGTCAGAGTTCTCCCCGCTGTTGGGCCGCTGGAACACGCAGTCGCCCGGGCGCGTGGTCGCGACGGGTGAGCAGATGCTGGTCGAGTTCCGCTCCGATTGCGCCACTACCGCTGCTGGCTGGAACGCCACGTGGAAGGCGGTTTCCGCTAATCCCAGTTTGCCGCCGGACGACGGGGATGACGACGGTCCTGGTGGCGGCAGCGGAGATGGTGACGATGATGACGACGGGGAAGTTAACGATTGGGAACCGGATTCTTCGGAGCCGCTCACCGACAACGCCCTGCCGCAAACGGCCATCAACCTCGACGCCTCGCAGTGGATCACGCACGATTTCACTGCTTCGTTCACGGATGCAGACGATAACGGGGTGAAATGGCGGTTCTATCAGATTATGGAGTCTGACGGGTCCGTTTGGAGTGCCCGACCCGAGCAAGGCTTCCTGTGCGACAATTTCGATAATTCGCTGGACGGTGCCGTATGGGTGAACAACACCTCGAACCCTTGGATGGTGCTGAACGGTGCGCTGCGTCAGAACAATGCGGCGGCGGATTACGCGGGCGTGGCGGCTCATCACAATGGTGCCTCGCACACCGCCTATCTGTACGACTTCTACTTGAATTTCACCAGCGGCGACCAATGCTCGTTCTTCTTTAACTGCAACAACACCCCCGCTGTTACCTCCTTGTTCTCGGGCTATGAGGTCTGCTTCGATCGTGCAAACCACACGGTGAGTGTTTTCCGATTGATTTTGGGCGCAAAACGATTGCTGAAGCGGAACACGCAGGTCTATTTTCAGACGGGTACCAGCTACTTTTGCCGGATTGTGTTTGACAGCTCGACAGGTGAGATTGTGGTCTTGCGCCACGCTAACAGGATTATCAGGACGGTGGACGGTTTGCTGGCCACCACTTCCAGCTCGTTCATAGGTTTTGTTACCCGCCACGCGGCGGTCAGCATCGACAACCTCCGAGTTTACGGCTCGCGGGAAACCACCGTCCCGATTTCTGTTGGTTCTGCCACCCAGTGCAACCTCCAGCGGCAGGCTTCGAATGGGCTCAGCCGCACCAAGCTGAAGTCCGTCGTGATGGACAAGGCTTACAAGATGTCATCACTGGTGGAGAAATCCCTCAAAGTGGACTACACCGAGCCGACGATGGTGTCAGACCTTACGGTGCAGATTGACCCTGTACCGCAGTTGGACGGGACTCAACTGTACGAGATCTCCGTTTCCTGGTCCCCTTCTTCGGACATTCATTCCGGCATCCGGCGGTATTATTACAAAAAATCCATGATGCTGAACCCGCAGTGGAACGCTTCATGGACAGACAATGGTACCCTGTTGTCCTGCGATCATTGCGTGACTTTTGCGCCGGGTGCAATTGCGGTGTTCAGCGTGGTGGCGGAAAACAATGCAGGGCTCAAATCTCCGGCTCGGTCACAAAAAGTCTATTTCGCTGTCCCCATTGAGCCCGTCAAGAAGGATCCATTCGATTTCGCAGTGGTCTCAGGAAAAAAACTCATTATCCACGAGATTCATTCTGAGAATGAGGCTCCCCTGAACGGCAGTCGGTACTCAATATACGATCTTTCTGGAAGAAAACTGAAAGAGGGTTCCTTTGAAACTGATGTTACAATTGGAATGCATGACCTTTCGAATGGGTTGTATTTGCTGAGATTATCTCAAAACGGTGCTGTAGTGCAAACGGGGAAGATTGTCTTAAACAGGTGATGATTTGGCAGCCGAATCGAATCAATATCTGCTATTGATGCTTCTGTTTTTTGACATGAGTATCATTCGCTTGCAAAAAAATCCTATCTTCGCAGCTTGAAATAAAGATTCAATACAGCGTTCGAATTATGAAATATCTTGTTGGTGAAGTTTCGGTTAATCAGCAGATTACAGATGATATCTGGGTGGTACGAGTGTCGTGTGAACCCGTTGAGGCGAAAGCTGGACAGTTCTATATGTTGAAAAGCTGGGACACGGAACAGACCTTGATGCGTCCGATTAGTGTGTTCAAAGCGGAAGAAGGATGTCTGTGGTTCATGTATCGGGTTGTGGGGCAAGGAACCCGCAGGATGTCTTTCTTGGAAAAAGGCGATGCCATCCGCCTGTTGGGTCCCTGCGGGAACGGCTATCCCTGCGAACAGATCAAAGGCAGAGTGGCACTCGTGGGCGGCGGAGTAGGAATCCCGCCGCTCTGCGAAACCGCCAAAACCCTGCAGCGGAACGGCGTTACGGTGGATGCCTACTTGGGCTACCGCGATGTGCTCTTCGCTGTGGAGGACTTCGAACCGTGGTGCACGGACATGTTCATCTCCACCGAAAAAGGAGAAGAGGGTTACAAAGGTTTCATCACCGACCTGCTGAAACCGGAGCAATACGATGTGGTGCTCACCTGCGGTCCCGAGGTGATGATGCGGAAGGTGGCCGCAATGTGCGCGGAACACGATGTGACTTGCTATTGCTCGCTGGAACATCGCATGGCCTGCGGCATCGGTGCTTGCCTCGGTTGCAGCATCCGCACGAAAAGCGGCATGAAGCGCGTCTGCAAGGACGGCCCCGTCTTCCTCAGCACCGAACTGATGTGGTGAACCGTAGTGCCTATAAATAATTCGACAACAACTCATTAACGGACAAATAGTATAATTAGTTTAACCCCAAAATCTTAAGTCTTAAGTCTTACGTCTTGGGTCTAAAAAAAGCAAAAACAATCAACTATGGATAATGATGTGAATCTGTCAGTGGAAGTTGCGGGTGTTCCGTTCAAGAACCCCCTCATTGCCGCATCGGGAACCTTCGGGTTTGGAGAGGAGTACCACGAACTGTACGATGTGGGTTGTCTCGGCGGCATCTGTTCCAAGGGACTGACACTCCATCCCAAAGATGGCAACGACGGCATCCGGGTGTGGGAAACCGCCTCGGGCATGATGAACAGCGTCGGGCTGCAGAACCCAGGCGTGGAGGCGTTTATCGAAACTGGCATCGCGCAGATGCGCCGCTTCGGTAACGTGCTCATCGCCAACATGGGCGGTCACAGCATGGAAGACTATGTGACGGGGGCAACCATGCTTTCCGCATCGGACATCGACATGCTGGAACTCAATATTTCCTGTCCCAACGTGAAGAGCGGTGGCATGGCCTTCGGCATCAAGGCGGAAGTGGCGGAAGAGGTGGTCCGTGCGGTTCGGAAAGTATGCACCAAACCCTTGATTGTCAAGCTTTCCCCGAATGCTGAAAATATCGTGGAGATGGCTCTCGCGTGCGAGCGCGCCGGCGCGGATGCCCTCTCGTTAGTGAACACCTTCCAGGCCATGGCCATCGATATCCGCAAGCGGAAACCGGTCTTCAACAATGTCTATGCCGGGCTCTCGGGAGCGGCCATCAAGCCGATTGCGCTCCGGATGGTCCACGCCGTCTGCAAGCAGGTACGCGTTCCGGTCATCGGCATCGGGGGCATCTACACGGCAGAAGACGTTCTGGAGTTCATCATGGCAGGTGCGGCGGCCGTACAGCTCGGAACCGTCAACTTCAACAATCCGCTCGCAGGCCGCGAGGTTTTGGACGACCTTGCCCAGCTTTGCCGTCGCGAGGGAATCACGGACATCAACGAAATCCGCGGCGTATGCTGATGTACGTTTGAAAGTTCTTAGTTTGTCGATCAATAGTATCATAATAAAAACGCTAAATAGTGCGTTCATAACAGAATTCTTATCACAAAAAAACAAGAAAAATGAGAAACAATCAGTTAAAGTCTGTGATGGCACTTGTTATCTCCATGCTGACAGTGGGTGTTTTGACGATTGGGACCGCCAGCGCCCAGTTCACCATCGGCATTAAAGCGGGTGCGAATGCAAGCAACTACAGCCAAGTGACCGACCGTAAGTTCGGTCTTGAAGCCGGTATCTTCATGCGGCTCGGTAACGGATTCTTCTTCCAACCGGAGGTGAACTATTCGTTCAAGAGCTCCACTATTAAAGATGCTATCCAAGAGGCCACCGATAATTGGCAGTTGAAACAGCATTTTATCTCCGTGCCGGCGCTGATGGGTTACCATTTCGTCAACAATGACAACTTCAAGTTCAGATTGACCTTGGGCCCGCGTTTTGATTTCAAGATTGCTGACAACTTGGAAGGCTCAGGTTGGCAGACCAATACGGTGCAATGGGGAGGCCAGGTAGGAGCCGGTATCGACTTCTGGCGGTTTGCGCTCGACTTCAGCTATTGTATTTCGGCAGACAACTTCCGTAACACTGACCAAGGCGAATCCCAGAGGAAAGCGGCGAACTTGTTCATTCTTTCGCTGGGTTTCAAATTTATTAAGTAACAGATAATCAGATGTTTGTTGGTTTATAAAGGAAATATTTCCTTTATGACCCAAGATTTCGGTTTCAAAATCCGTTATTCAATATGAAGGAGCATCCGGAAGTGCAAGAATGGATTCGGGCTTGCCGCGAAGGTAACGCCCGAGCCCAGCGAAAGCTCTTCAAACACTTCTACGGGCCAGTCATGTGCATCTGCATGAGATATGCGGGGAGCACTGACGAGGCTGCCGACATGCTCAACGAGGGGTTCTTGAAAGTGTTTTCGAACCTCGACAAATACGAAAACACAGGTTCTTTTGAGGCTTGGTTGAAACGTGTGGTCTGCAATGCCGCATTGGATTATCGGCGTCGGTTTGTCAAGAAGGTAGATTTTGTCAATATAGACGAGATGCCGGACACACAACAGATAGCGGATGATGCGGTGGATGACGCAGTTGCGAGGATTTCCTCCCAGGAGCTGGTGGAACTGATACAGCAGCTTCCGCCAGTCACCCGGACGGTCTTTAACATGTTCGTTTTCGAGGGATTTTCCCATCGGGACATCTCTCAGGAGTTGAACATCTCGGAAAACACCTCCGCATGGCATGTGAACAGTGCACGTACCAAACTCAAAGACGCGATTTGTAAAATGTATGATGAATAGTATGACGGATTTCGACAAATTAATCAAAGAGAAAGTAGAACATGCCGATTACGCCTACAAGCCCTCCGCGTGGAAGAGTTTCCAGCGACAGACAGGAATGGGGCACGGCACCTTGAAGTACTGGGTCGCTGGTGTCTCCTCTGTTGCGGTTATCGGAGGATTATCGACATTCCTGCTGTTCAGAACCCCTGACTTGACTCAAGGGAATGAGCCCGCTCCGAATGCTGTGGCTTTGGATACCGTCTCGATGCTTGTTGACGAAGATGCTACCGTGGGGAATGATACGTTGTCGGTGGCGGGCAGTTGTGAGCAAAAAACACCGCGAAACAAGGCGGTCTATACCGCTGTTTCCGAGCCCGATATGGAGAAATCCAACGACGATGCCAATCCCTCTTCGGGAACGAACAAGCCTAAGAAGAGCACCGCTCCGCGTTACCGCCGTCCGCTCGTTATCGACGTGGACACGATCAAGGACAACGTCCCGACGGACGAAGAACTTCGAAACGGAAACAGCCGGCTGTTTTAGCAAAACGGTTTCCGGATGTGGATTGGCCCTGTGACAAAAAAATCCCTGCAACTCGCGAGTTGCAGGGATTTTTTGATGGGTTAAACGAAACTCTATTACTGAACTTTGGCGTTCAGTGTGATGGTGCGAACCGGGTTGGCAGGATCGTTGGTGATGATGTCGAATGAGGCGTTCTGCGTGCTGTTGCGGTTCGGCGCCTTGAACGTGACGGTGATTTCGGCTGTCGTGCCGGTGGGAATTTCCGTCATGTTGCTGCTAACCTTGTATTGGGAGTTGGAAACATCCAGACCTCTGATGATCAGCGGGTTCTTACCGTTGTTCTTAATGGTGATCTTTTCGGTCTTGGTGGTGTTCTTCTGCATGTCACCGAAGTCGATGCTGGTGGCGGAAACCTCGCTGGCAGGAGCGTTCTTAAGCTGTTTCGGGGTCATCTTGGAGAAATCCTCCTTGATGTTGACTGCATAGTGGATGCGTTTCACCTGCTCGACGGAGTCGTTGGTGGTGATGGTGACCTGGTCTTTCGTCTGGCCGAAAGCGTTGCGCTTGGAAGCATCGTATTTCAGCACGAAGAAACCTTCCTGTCCGGGCAGCAGCTCTGCGCCGAAATTGCGGTAAACCTCGGAAACGTAATCAGCCGGGTTCTCCAGCTTGATGGAAACGGGCTTGCCCCAGAAGTTGCGCACATAGAAAGTGTCCAAAACAGACTCCGTGTTCTTCAGATTGTGGGCGACATCGGGCTCCTTGATGCGCAACATGCCGGAGGTCTTGGTGTAGCCAGCCTTCTCGAATTCTGTCGGGGGGCGTTTGATGACCTCACCCTTGATGAAAATCATGTGCGGGGTGGCCTTTTCGTCCTCAATGAACCGGGGTTCGTTGGTGGTCACGCGGATGTTCTTGTTGAAGGCGCCGGGACGGTTGTAGGGGTTGTAGGTGGCCTCGATATAACCTTTTTCACCGGGAGCGATGGCTCCTTTGGTGTAGTTGGCCGCCGTGCAACCGCAACCGGGACGCACGTTGGTGAGCTCCAGAGGCTCGTTGCCGACATTCGTGAAGATGAACTTGCCGGTCACTTTGCCGCCTTCCTCTTTGATCTTGCCAAAGTCGTAGGTGGTGTTCTCAAACTTGATTTCCGGCTGGGCTACGCAAAACACGCAGCTCACAACCGCTAACAATAACAAACTTAACTTTTTCATTGTCAATTATTTTTGTTGTTTTTTTTAACTTTTTTGATGCTCGAAATTCAAGCCTGCAAAGATATAATTTTTTTCCCGAATTGGTTCAGATTTATTCCATCAAAATTACCCGAGGACATCAGCAGCAATACGGTCCCTCGCCAATCCATTGCCAGCGTTTTTCATCGTTTCGGAGTCGTTATAAACCACCAGGTCTTTGCGCTGGAAGGCGTTGAAAATCACCTCGGGATGGATGGGCGGCAGCTTTTTGTGCGCCACGGCAGCCGGGGAGTAATAGACGATGGCCGTGTCCGCCTCGTCCATCGCGTGCGCGTACTGACGCAGGAACTCCTCCGTCAGACTGCTGAAGGTGTGTAACTCCATGCAGGCCACTAGCTTGCGGTCGGGGTATTGCTCGCGCACCGCGTTGATGGTGGCTTTGAGCTTCGACGGGGAATGCGCAAAGTCCTTATAGACAGCGCAATCCGCCCTTTTAGCGACCAGCTCCAACCGTTTGGACGCGCCCTTGAAGGAGGCGATGGCCTCGTAGAAATGCTCGTCGGTCACACCTAATGCGTTGCAGGCCAGACGCGCCGCGTTGAGGTTCATCAGGTTGTGCTTGCCGAAGATTTGCAACGGGGTTTCTCCGCCGTCGTGCGTCAGGTAGGTGATGCCGTCGCGAATCACGTAAGGGTGTATGCCATAAGGCTTGCAAGTGGTGCTCGTAATCTTGGCCCCCAACTTCCGAAGCTCCTCATCTTCTTGACAGTAAATAAGTTGCCCGCTTTGGGGAATCATCTTGGCGAAAATCTCAAACTGCTCCACATAGTTCTCGAAGGTCGGGAAAACGTTGATGTGGTCCCACGCGATACCGCTGATGATGCCGATGATGGGCTGATAGACGTGGAACTTCGGGCGGCGGTCGATGGGGGAGGTGAGGTACTCGTCGCCCTCGATGACCATGACCTTGGCCGTGTCGGAGAGGCGCACCATCACTTCAAAACCCTCCAACTGCGCTCCCACCATGTAGTCGCAGTCGATGCCGAGATTCTGCAGCACGTGGATGATCATGGAGGTGATGGTGGTCTTGCCGTGGCTTCCACCCACCACCACGCGGGTCTTATCCTTGCTCTGCTCGTAGAGATATTCGGGATAGGAGTAGATTTTCAGTCCCAACTCTTTGGCTTTCAAGAGCTCGGGGTTGTCCTCGCGGGCGTGCATCCCGAGGATGACGGCGTCGAGGTCGGCGGTGATCTTCTCCGGATGCCAGCCGATGTCATCAGGCAGAATGCCGTATTTGGCGAGCCTCCCGCGGGCAGGATCGAAAATCTCATCATCCGATCCGGTGATTTCGAATCCTTTGATTTTCAGGGCGATGGCCAGATTGTGCATGGCGCTGCCCCCGATGGCGATAAAGTGTACCTTCATAATGGTTGTTAGGTTTATGGTTTAAGGTTCAAAGTTCAAAGTTTAAGGTTTAGGGTTTAAGGTTTAGGGTTTAAGGTTTAGGGTTTAAGGTTTAGGGTTTAGGGTTTAAGGTTTAGGGTTTAAGGTTTAGGGTTTAAGGTTTAGGGTTTAAGGTTTAGGGTTTAAGGTTTAGGGTTTAAG
>CAJOKR010000007.1 GCA_905235135.1 uncultured Bacteroidales bacterium | reverse complement strand
CTGCGACTCCGTGGTAACGTTGCATCTTACTATCAACCACTCAACAACCGGCGTTGACACCCAAGTGGCTTGCGACAGCTTCACCTGGATCGACGGACAAACCTACACCGAATCCACCAGCACCCCGACCTTCACGCTGACCAATGCTGAAGGCTGCGACTCTGTGGTCACTTTGCACCTCACCGTCAACCACTCCACAACAGGCATTGACACGCAAGTGGCTTGCGACAGCTTCACCTGGATCGACGGACAGACCTACACCGAATCCACCAGCACCCCGACCTTCACGCTGACCAATGCGGAGGGCTGCGACTCCGTGGTGACCCTAAACCTCACCATCAACCACCCGGTTTCCTCCGAAATCACGATTGATACCTCCGACAGCTGCTACACCTGGAACGGGGAAACTTACTGCGCATCCGGTGACTACGTGCAGACACTCACCGCCGCAAACGGCTGCGACAGCGTGGTGACCATGCACCTAACCACCAGCGTCGGAATTGAAGAGTACAACCTCGAAGTTTCCATGATCGTTTATCCGAACCCCACCTCCGGCATCCTCAATGTACAATGTACAAGGAACAATGAAGAATGGACTCCGGACGAAATCCACCTGTTCGACGCATACGGAAAATTAATCTATATGAAGACTAACATCTCCGACATGTACCTGCAGACAGTCCAAATTGACATGTCCCAGTATGCTTACGGTTTCTATTTCGTGAAAGCGGTGAAGAACGGAAAAGTAGTGGCCGTACGTAAAGTGGTGAAAAGTTAAGACGTGATACGTAAGTTTTTAGACGTAAGACTTGAGACTTAAGACGCATGGTTTTCGATTTTAAACCATAAGTTGGAGATGAAGTCCTTCTAAATTGTATTATTCATACAACTATAGTGATTCATTCTCGACCCAAAAGTCTCAAGTCTCAAGTCTTAAGTCTCAAGTCTCAAATATCCGTGTGATTTTCACCATACAATATTATATATATGACAACAAAAAGATTTTTCGTGCTGACTGGCCTATGTCTCGGACTCGTACTTCCGATGCAGGCCCAGAAACAGATTTCGGCCAAGCTAACTGAAGCCACCGTCTATCTTCGCGGTGCCGCCCTCACTCACACCGCCTCCGCCACCCTCAAGAGCGGCAGTCAGGAGGTGATTATCGACGGACTGAGTCCGGATATCGAAATCAACAGTCTGAAAGTCAAGGCCAATGGCGTGCTCATTTCCGCCACGGAGTTCTCCACGGACTACCTCACTCCGCGAGAGCAGGCAACCCATATCAAAAAACTCCAAGATTCCCTTGACCTCTACCAAGATCAGCTGAAAGAAACGCTGAACGAACTGACCATATACGCTCAAATGCTCAAACTCGTTACCGACGGCACGCAGAACAACATGAGCCAGAAGGAAGGCACCGTCTCCATCGCCGACATCAACGCGAACATGGAGCTCTACCGCACCAAGGCCGCCGAACTGCAGAAAAGCATCGACAAGGATAATAAGAAGATTGAGAAACTGCGGCAGACAATCACACGACTGACGAACCAGATTAAGCAAGACGAGACAGATAACTCGCAGCTCAACGGCATGTTGCGTCTCTCCATCAGTGTGCCAGAAAACATCACCACCACATTCACCATCTCCTATTTCACTAATATGGCTCAGTGGGTGCCGTGTTACGACATCAATATTCCGTCAATGGACAAGACAATCACATTGCAGTCCAAGGCGAAAGTGCGTCAAGTAACCGGTTTGGACTGGGAGAACGTGAAACTCACCCTCTCCAACGCCACCCCGAACCGTTCCACCGTGGCACCGGTGTTCAAGGCCTGGTTCCTGAGTTTCCAACGGTCGCAACCAAACCGTTATGGCTCCGTAGCCAAAGGATATACCGCCCTCAGCAATTCGGTCTCCTACAGTACTGATGAAAGCGCACGTTCCACCCTGGAAGGCGTGTCCAGCGCCCCCGGACAAAACCCTCTGGTGATGAGTGATTTCGTGGAGGTTGAGGATCAAGACATTCAGGTTACATACGCTATTGCGGTTCCTTACGACATCCCCGGCAACGGCAAAGAGAAGCTCATTGACCTGAAGAGCTACGACATTAAGGCCGATTTCAAGTACTACAGCGTGCCGAAATTATCGGACGAGACATACCTCATCGCAATGCTTTCTGACTACGAAAAGTACAACCTGCTGCCGGGCGAAGCCACGGTGACGTTCAACAATACTTTCGTGGGCCGCACCACCCTGCGTCCGAACGACACTGAAAGTCAGATCACGCTGACGCTCACCACCGAGCCGCGCATGACTGTGAAGCGCGAGAAGCAACGCGACTACTGCAGCACCAAGCACGTGGGCAACAGCACGACGGTCACGCAGTCATACAAAATAACCGTCAAGAACAACCTGAACCGCACCGCAAAGCTGACCCTGAAGGAACAGTACCCGATCTCCAACGACAAGGACATCGAGGTGAAGGACGTGACCGTAACGCCCAATGCCACCTACGACAAAAAGGATATCGGCGCGGTGACTTGGGACGTGGAGCTGAACCCCGGCGAAACGCGCACCTTCGTGGTAACCTACAGCGTGAAGCATCCATCGGACCGCACGATCGCCTGGTAATCGGCGAAATTTTGTCGGCGAATTTTACGGATTGAGCGAAGAATTTCAACAGTTTTTCGCTCAATCCACCCAACTCGCCGACCAACACATCTGCTCAATCCGCTCAATTCACCGATTGTTGATAACTTCGCGGAGCTGTTGAAAAAAAAATCTGTAAGGTATTGATTATATGCAAAAAAAGACTATTTTTGCCGCCAATTTGATAAGGTCCGAAAAAAGGGTACTTATTAGGTAGTTAACTGATTGAATATCAGAAAAATATAAAGTAATAAAAGTCTAAAATAACAATGAGTGTAAAACAGAAAAACGCGGCAAATGCGCGTAAAGAAGCAATGAAAACGGTGTACGTGGCCCGATTAGTGGATAATCCGACCTCACCGCGCAAGACCAGAATTATGGCCAACGTCATTCGTGGCAAGAACGTAGATTACGCCATGAATGTGTTGAAGTACTCCCGTCGGGAGTCATCCGAAAAACTCCTCAAGCTGCTCAAGTCGGCTATCGCCAACTGGCAGGTGAAGAACGAGAACAAGCGCCTCGAAGACGCCGACCTCTACATCAAGACCATCATGGTGGACGGCGGCAGAATGCTGAAGCGCATCCGCACCGCCCCCCAAGGCCGCGCAGCCCGCATCCGCAAACGTTCCAACCACGTGACGCTGATTCTCGGCGACCGCAACGAGGAGAACATGCAACCCGCAAATATTGAAGAATCACAAAAATAAAGAACATTAAGTATGGGTCAAAAAGTTAATCCTATCGGCTTACGCCTCGGAATTGTGAGAGGCTGGGACTCTAATTGGTACGGCGGCAAAAATTTCGCCGGTAAAATCGTCGAAGATGACAAAATTAGAAAGTATTTAAATGCTAAGTTCTCAAAAGCCGGCATTTCGAAAATCTACATTGAAAGAACCCTCAAACTCGTCACCGTCACCATCAGCGCAGGCCGTCCCGGCGTCATCATCGGCAAGGGCGGAGCTGAAGTCGATAGCGTGAAAGAGGAACTGAAAGTGATCACCGGCAAGGAGATCCAAATCAACATCAACGAGGTGAAACGCCCCGACCTTGACGCACAGCTCGTCGCTCAGAACATCGCCCGCCAAATCGAGGGCCGCGTGACTTACAAGAAGGCTGTCAAGACCGCCATCTCCGCTACCATGCGCGCTCAGGCTGAAGGTATCAAGGTGACCGTGGCCGGCCGTCTCGGCGGCGCTGAAATCGCCCGCGCTGAGCACTTCAAAGATGGCCGTATTCCGTTGCACACCCTGCGTGCCGACATCGACTACGCTCCCGTCGAGGCTCACACCACCTACGGCTGCATCGGCGTGAAAGTGTGGATCTGCAGAGGCATCGTCTATGGCAGACGCGACCTTTTCGCCAACGAGGCCGCCAAGGAACAACGCCCCTCAGGCGGTGGCAAGAAGATGTTCCGCGGACCGCGCCGCGACCGCGACGACCGCAGAGGCGGTGAGCGCAGAGGCGAACGCCGTGATAACCGCAACCGCAATTAATCAAACCGACGCCAAGATGCCGGTAATTCAATAAATAATCAAAAACATTAAAAGCAATGTTACAACCGAAAAAGACTAGATACAGAAGGCCGCAGAAAGGCAGAATGAAAAAGATCACCAAACGTGGTGCTGAAATTTCATTCGGTTCTTTCGCATTGAAAACGCTGGACGAATTTTGGATCAGTGCCCGCCAAATCGAGGCTGCCCGTCAGGCTATCACCCGTGAGATGAAGCGTCAGGGCAAGCTGTGGATCCGCATCTTCCCCGACCGCCCCGTCACCGCCAAGGGTTTGGGTGTTCGTATGGGTAAAGGTAAAGGTACCCCCGAATCTTGGGCTGCTCGCGTGAGCCCGGGTCGTATTCTCTTTGAAGCCGACGGCATTCCGTTGGAAGTCGCCCGCGAGGCTATGAGACTCGGAGCCCAAAAACTCCCCGTCCACACCAAATTCATCGTCAGAAGAGATTATTCAGAAGAAATTTAATAGGAGGACCACAGTATGAAACAACAGGAAATCAACGAGCTGACCACTCCCGAACTGAAGGAGAGACTCGCCACCGAACAGGACAAGCTGGTCACCATGCGCCTCAACCACGCCATCTCCCCGCTGGAGAACCCCCAACTCATCAAGTCCCAGCGTAGAGACATCGCCCGCCTCAAGACGGAAGTGCGCAAAAGAGAAATGAACGAGAATAAATAAACCCTATCACCGATTAGAATATGGAAAGAAATAACAGAAAAGTGAGAGAAGGCATCGTTGTGAGCGACAAGATGGACAAATCCATCGTCATCAAGGTCGAACGCAAGATGAAACACCCCATCTATGGAAAGTTCCTGAAACGCTCCACCAAATTCATGGCGCACGATGAGAAAAACGAGTGCGGCATCGGTGACAGAGTGAGAATTATGGAGACCAGACCTTTGTCCAAGAACAAATGCTGGCGTTTAATCGAAATCGTAGAAAAGGCTAAATAATTATGATACAGCAAGAATCAAGATTAGCAGTTGCAGATAACAGCGGTGCAAAGGAAGTCCTGTGTATCCGCGTCCTCGGCGGCACCAAGAAACGCTACGCCCGCGTGGGTGACAAAATCGTGGTCGCCATCAAGAGTGCCATCCCTTCCGGTCAGGTCAAGGCCGGCACCGTGTCCAAGGCAGTGGTGGTCCGCACCAAACGTCACGTCCGCAGAAACGACGGTTCCTACATCAAGTTTGATGACAACGCCGTGGTCCTGCTCACCGCTGGCGACGAACTTCGCGGCACCCGTATCTTCGGACCCGTGGCCCGCGAACTGCGTGAGAAACAATTCATGAAAATCGTTTCACTCGCTCCCGAGGTGTTGTAAACCAAGTCAATAATCCGTTAATTGACAAAGACCAATTGACGAACATTAAAGCAAAAAAAGAAATGAAACTGAAAATCAAAAAAGGCGACACTGTTAAAGTGATTACCGGTGAGTACAAAGGGACTCAAGGTAAGGTGCTGGAAGTCCTCCCCAAGGAAAACAAAGCCCTGGTGGAAGGCTGCAACATGGTGTCCAAAAGCACCAAGCCCAGCGCGGCTGCACCCAACGGCGGCATCATCAAGAAAGAGGCCCCCATGCACATCTCCAACCTTATGCTGGTTGACGCTAAAGGAAACGCTACCCGCGTGGGTAGAAAGTTGAACGACAAAGGCAAATTAGTCAGATATTCTAAGAAATCAGGAGAGGAGATCAAGTAATGTACACACCGAGATACAAAGAAAAATATCAGAACGAGGTTCTGCCCGCTCTTAAAGAGCAATTCGGATTCAAATCCGTGATGCGCGTGCCCAGAATCACCAAGATCTGCCTCAACCAAGGCCTTGGCAAATTCGGCATCGCCGACAAGAAAATCATCGACGCAGGCGTGCAGGAAATGACCCTCATCGCCGGTCAGAAAGCTGTCCCCACCAAGTCCAAGAAGGACATTTCTAACTTCAAGTTGAGAAAAGGAATGCCCATCGGCGTGCGCGTGACCCTTCACGGCGACCGCATGTATGAATTCCTCGACCGCCTCATCACCGTCTCCATTCCCCGTATCCGCGACTTCCGCGGTATCAGCGACAAGGGTTTTGACGGACGCGGCAACTATACCCTCGGTGTTCCCGAACAAATCATCTTCCCCGAAATCGATATCGACAAAGTTTTGAAAATCAACGGTATGGATATCACCTTCGTCACTACCGCCCGTAATGACAAGGAATGTCTCGCCCTGTTGAAAGAATTCGGCTTACCCTTCAAAAACCAAAAATAAGAGTAATCATGGCTAAGGAATCTTTAAAAGCAAGAGAAATCAAAAGAGCGAAAATGGTCGCTAAGTACGCCGCAAAGCGTGCAGAACTGAAGAAAATCATGAAAGGCGATGATTACGAGGCAAAGAGAGCCGCCGATATCGCGCTTCAGAAATTACCCCCGAACTCCAACCCGATCCGCATGCACAACCGCTGCAAACTCAGCGGCCGCCCGAAAGGCTACATGCGCCAGTTCGGCCTCTCCCGTATCGACTTCAGAGAGCTGGCCCTCGCCGGTAAGATCCCCGGAGTTAAAAAAGCAAGTTGGTAACCAAAAGAAGAAGATTAAATTATGAATACCGATCCCATTTCAGATTATTTGACTCGTGTGAGAAACGCCATCCGCGCGCATCACGAAGTGGTGGAGATCCCCGCTTCCAACGAGAAAAAAGCTATAACCAAGATCCTGTTCGACAAAGGTTATATCTTGAACTATAAATTTGAGGATGACACCCTGCCCAAAACGATCAAGATCGCTTTGAAGTACCATCCCGCAACCAAACAGTCCGCCATCAGCGAGATTAAGCGCGTCAGCCGTCCCGGTCTCCGTAAATATGTGGGCGTCGATGAACTGCCCTCCGTGCTCAACGGCCTCGGCATCGCCATCATCTCCACTTCCCACGGTATGATGACCGACAAGGAAGCTCGCGCACAGAACGTCGGCGGTGAAGTTATTTGTTACATCAGCTAAGAAGGAGGAACCGCTATGTCAAGAATAGGAAAATTACAAATCGCCATCCCCGCAGGGGTTGAAGTGAAAAGAGACGAGAAAACCAACATCGTCACCGTGAAAGGCCCGAAAGGCGAACTGCAACAGTATGTCGATGAGCGCATCACGTTCGATATTGAAGACGGCCACCTCCATGTGAAACGCCCGAGCGACTCAAAACGCGACCGCTCCATGCACGGCCTCTATCGCGCCCTGCTCAACAACATGATCATCGGCGTGTCCCAAGGCTTCACCAAGAAGATGGAAGTCATCGGCGTCGGTTTCAAGGCCGAAGCCAAGGGCGACCACCAACTCGACATGGGTCTGGGCTACTCCCACAACATCCTGTTTGACTTCCCGAAGGAAATCACGGTGCAAACCATCAACGAAAAAGGTAAGAGCCCGATCATCATCCTGAACTGCATCGACAAACAACTGCTCGGTCAGGTTGCCACCAAAATCCGCTCCTATCGTAAACCCGAACCCTACAAAGGTAAAGGTATCCGCTTCGAAGGTGAGTACGTTAGAAAGAAAGCCGGTAAGTCGGCAGAAAAATAATCGTCAAAAATTGATATTATGGCTTACAATAAGAAAGAATATAGAAGAACAAGGATTAAAAACCGCATCCGCAAGATTGTCAGCGGTACTCCTGTCCGTCCCAGAATGTCCGTTTTCAGAAGCAACCGCGACATCTATGTGCAGGTTATTGACGATGAGGCCGGCGTGACCCTCGTGTCCGCATCCTCCAAGCTGCCCGAAATCGCCGCCCAGAAGATGACCAAGTGCGAGAAGTCCAAACTCGTGGGTAAGGAAATCGCCTCCCGCGCCCTCGCCGCCGGCATCACCGAAGTGGTGTTCGACCGCAACGGATATCTGTATCATGGTAGAGTGAAATCTTTGGCCGACGCAGCCAGAGAAGGTGGTCTTAAATTTTAAAAAACAGTACTATGGCTAACGAAAATATCAAGAAAGTAAAAGCAGCTGACCTCGAACTCAAAGAGCGCGTGGTCGCCACCAACAGAGTGACTAAGGTTACCAAGGGCGGACGAATCTTCAGCTTCGCTGTTATCGTCGTCGTCGGTAACGAGAACGGCATCGTCGGCTATGGTCTGGGTAAGGCCCGTGAGGTCTCGACCGCCATTTCCAAAGGCGTTGAGGATGCAAAGAAGAACCTCATCCAAGTGCCCATACTGAAGGGTACGATTCCGCACGCCGCAGACGGCAAGTACAGCGGTGCCAACGTCTTCATGAAACCCGCAGCTCCTGGTACCGGTGTTATCGCCGGCGGTGCTATGCGTGCCGTGTTCGAGAGCGTGGGCGTGAAGAACGTGCTCGCCAAGTCCAAAGGCTCCTCCAACCCCCACAGCGTGGTGAAAGCCACCATCGGCGCCCTCTCCAAAATGCGCGACGCCTACACCGTGGCTCAGGTTCGTGGAATCAGCCTCGACAAAGTCTTCAACGGCTAAACCGAACAATTCCAACCCCATTATATCGAAGGACTTCCGAAAGGGAGTCCTTTTTTGCGCCCTTTAAATTCGGTCTATTTGATATACAGTGAGCGGTCATACGGCAACCATCGATTACACGCCGGCAAGTGGTACATTGGCTAATGTAACTCCATACGACAATGGTAGTTACAACAACAACTTCAAAGTGATGTCAGATGAGACCGATGTCACCTCGAACCACACCCTTACACTGCAGATAAAAGGCACCCTGAAAATCAATCTGCCGCCATTGACTGTGAAGGCGGACACGCTCAGCATGGAGTACGACGGCACGCCTCTTGAGGCAACATGGAGCTACAGTCCTTTCTCCGCCAACCCCACGTTCTTGTACAAGACCAAGCACAGTGACGGACAGTGGGACGATGAGTACACCTCCACCATTCCCAACATCACCGATGCAGGCACCCTCACGGTGACCCACGATACATTTGCCTTCACGGTCGCCTCGCTCTCCTCCGAATGGTATTTCGATGGCGAGAGCCATACCCGCGAGGAATAAGTGGTGATTTACAATTCTATACCACTTGACACGGTCCCGGCACTAACGGCTTGTCTTTCATCTTTCCCACCGACACCCTGACCATCACGCCCAACTTTGGCGGAATCACTCACGTGGATCAGAATGCGGAGCATAACAACAGGTTCACCTACACACTACTGCATAACGACCAGTATGCCGGTAAACGTGACACGCTGTACGGCACTCTGAAGATTCTGCCCGTGTTAGCATCCGTCCATATTAAGGGTAATAAAGGTTCCGCAACCTACAATGGAGACCCGCATACAGTTACAGGTTATATAGTTCATGGTATTGACGAGGAGCATGATTTGTATCAGCTCTCCTACTTCGAGTGTTTAGGTGACACGATTGCCACCCGTACCGAAACGGGTGTAACTCCGATGAACCTTGACGCCTCCGATTTCCGGAACTTGAACACAGACTTCAACCCTGTTCACTTCTACGTAACAGATGGTGAGATAGAGGTATCTCCAGTCGGTACGGTCACTGTCCTTATTGACGGTGAGGACAACATCACCCATTATGACGGCAACGAGCACAGCGTCCATGGCTACACTGTGACCAGTATCAGTGATTCCCTCTATACGACGGATGACTTCACATTCACGGGCACGGCAGTTGCGGCTCGTACAGATGTCGGCACCAGCTATATGGGCCTTGCAGATACCATGTTCCACAACACGAATCCCAACTTCCAGAATGTGATTTTCAGAGTGGAGGATGGCTATCAATCCATCGAGCATATTCATGTGACAGTGAAGATTAAAGGTAATTATGGGGCAAATGAGTACGACGGAACTTATCATTCGGCGAGCGGTTATAACTTGAACATCTCTGACACGTTATACAAGCCCTCCTATATCTCCTTCAGCGGAAACAGCGTGGTCAGCCGAAAAGATAAGGGAACCACCTATATGGAACTTGATACTACGCAGTTTGTAAACCAAAATGCGAATTTCCACGTAACTTTCGAGGTGGGAGGACGGATTCCAGATGATTTATCCGAACACCTCCTCGCTGACCCTGACCTGCGGTTCCGCCTCGAAACTCTATGACGGCACTCCGCTGACCAAGTTGGCGACCGCCACGAGTACGATTGCCGGCGATGAATTCCTGATTGAATATTCGACAGACGGCAATGTGTGGACCACCACCCCACCGTCCATCACGAACTACGGTGTCCTGCCGGTGGAGGTGCGCTGCTCCAACCATAATTACCAGACCCAAACCTGCTCCTACCCGCTGTCGATCCACAAACGTGAGGTGACGCTAACCTCTGCGGATTCCACGCGGATGTACAACGGTGACACGTTACGGAACAACCTCGTGCTTGTGGGCGGTGACGGATTCGCAGCCGGCGAAGGTGCCACCTACAACGTGACCGGCAACCAATTGCTGGTGGGCTCGTCCGACAACACGTTCACCTACACGCTGAACGCGAACACTCTGGCTGAAAACTACGAGATCGACCACTACTTCGGCACGCTGACTGTGACCAACCGTGGCGCGGATCGCCACCCGATCACGGTAACCTCCAATTCCAACCCCGTTGTCGCGACGAATCCGATTGTCTATGACGGTTTGAAACACACCGCCTCCGATTTCTTGACGCTGTCGTTCACCACCTCTGACGGGCATCCTTACACAGTGGAAGGCCTTGAGGCACATGTGTCTGCTTTCGATGCCGGAGAATACGAGAACACGATTGTAGGCACACCTGTGGTTTTGGATGAGCATGGCAACGATGTGACGGCGCAGTTCGACATCCGGTGTGACACAGGTAAACTGGTGATTGCCAAACGTCCGATTACCATCACCGTTCTGGAAGGTCTTTCCTCTATGATGTACAACGGCGATTCATTGAGGATTGATTTCCAAGATATTGAGATTGAGACGCTTGCCGTACGCGATGCGCTCACCGCTGGTTATATCACCTCGGAAGGCTATACGGTGGGCAATTACAATTGTAACGATGGTAGCTTTATGGCAGGTCCCGAAGGCGTGGCCAGCCAGCACGGCTTCACTATCACTCATGGTGACAGCGAAGGTGAATATGAGGCTGGCAGCAGCTTGGGCAACTACATCCCGAAGTTCCTGGTCACCCTATCCATCACAGATCGTCCACTCGAACTCTCCGCCTCCAGCGCGGAGAAGGTGTATGACGGCACGACCCTCACGATGACGGAAACCGACTTCACCGTGACCAACGGCACCTCCATCCCGACCACCGACACGGTCATCATCACCCGCAGAGGTGCTCAGACCTGCGTGGGTGAGACGGCCCACGAAATCAATTCGGTTCAGGTAATTCATAAGGCTGACAATGTGGATGTTACGTCCAACTACGCGATTTCTACGGTGAACGGTCTGCTCAAAGTGACGCCTGCGACGACCGGTCTCAGCTGCCCGCCGACTCTCAAGATCACCCTGAAAGAGGGCTCCGGCGATACACTTGTGCCCGCTTCGCAGCTCGGGACGGCAACCCACGACCTCGTGGATGCGGGTGTTGCAACAGTTTCCAACGACCTCAGCAACTATCCATTGTCCGTGGGTACTTACAACGTCACGTGGACGCTCTACGATGCCTGCGATTCTGCGATGACCACCTGCGAGCAGACGTCGTGGTGGACTACGCTCCTTGCAACGGGGTCACGTACAAGGGTCACCCGTACGGCGCGAAACGTATCGGCCACCAGTGCTGGCTGACCGAGAACCTGCTCAACGAGACGGATGTTGAGGACGAGGCGATTGCCGATTTCCATGCCTACAAGGAGAATCCAGATAACTACGACAAGTTCGGTTACCTCTACTCCTGGTACTCCGCAGTGGGTGTGCCGGAGGGCGATGATACCGCTCCGCTGCAGACCTCAACCGGCGATGACGGACAACCCTTCGTGCAGGGTATCTGCCCGACGGGCTGGGCCGTGCCCTCCTTGGACGACTACACCGAACTGGTGTCATTTGTCGGCGACGTGGCGTTGCTGAAGACCGCTACCGACGGCTACTGGCTGCCGGGCATGGGCGGCACGCTGCCGAACTACGAATTCGAGGTTCGCGCCGGCGGTCGCTACAACAGCGCCCTCAACCGTTACGAAGATTTGATGACAAGATACTGCGCCTGGACCAGCGATTTCGCTTCCGGCATCAACATTGCCACGGGCGTGAATATCACCTACTACTGCGACTCCTCTTTCGCCGTGCAGGCCAACGAGGCCGACAGAAGAAGCGTGAGATGCATCCGCAAGGTGGCCCCGTAAACATTTTAGACTTTCGAAGTGGATCCAATATTTCCGCATTGGCACAATTTTTGTATTTTTGCCCTTGCAAAAAAATAGCAATATGAAACGGAAATATTGGATCCTTCTGGCTGCCAGTGTGGCAATACTGGTCGCCGTTATCGTTTGGCCGAGCAAAGTGCCCGACCTCACCAAACAGATTCCCAACAAGAGCGAACTCATCGGGATGCTTCAAGAGCAGTCGCAGATTGCCAGCACCGAGGTGACGATTCGCAAGATGGGCATTTACGACTCCGGAACGCAAATTGCCTCCCTCAACCCCACCAAATGGAAACTCGGCAAACGCGTGTGCGTAATTCCCGTGGATGTGACCATCCGCTACGGCATTGACCTCAACGAGCTGAAAGAGGACGACCTGCAGTTCCTCAGCGACGACACCCTGCAAATCCGCCTGCCCAAGCCCAAAATCATCGACAAATCCTACAACCCCGTCACCAACCCCGACGAGATTGTCACCCTCTCCACCGGTCTCCGCGACAAAGTGGGCGAAACCACCATCCAACAAATCAAGACCATGGCCTTCGAGTAAGTCGTCAACCAAGACAAGGACCTCCAATCCCAACTCGCCGACGAGCTCACCCACAACACCGAAGCCGTCTTCACCTCCCTCCTCAACGCCATCGGCCTCCACCCCGTATTCGTCTATTAGACTTAGGACTTGAGACTTAAGACTTTTGAATTTTGACTACTCACCATTCACCATTCACCATTCACTAATCACTAAAAACATTCCTTAAACAGCCCCGGAGGGGCAACGCACGCGAAGCGCAAATAACCCCACACAAGGCGCAAGCCGCAGTGTGGGGCGGTAAGCGAAGAAACAACGAAGCGCAATTAACCCCACATAAGCGAAGCGCAATGTGGGGCCACCCAAAAGTAACAAACATGAACAAGTACATCAAATACGCCATCGCCATCATTCTGCTCGTCGCAGCAGTCGCCCTGTGGAGCCGCCTCTCCCATCGGCAGAACCCGGACGAAATCACGCTCAAGGACACCCCCGCCGTCATCGAGGCCACACGCCCCATCGGGATTCTGTACCTCTACACCACCGTCACGGAGGACTACGCCAAAGACTCTTTCTACGGCAGCGGCATCGGCAGCTCCGTCTTAGGCAAAGACAACGGACTTTTCAAAAAGAAACACGATTGCGTGCAAATCCTCAAGCAGCAGGTGAGTCTCACTATGGATTTGGACAAGGTCAGATATGAACCCCTGGAGAACAGCGACACCGTTCTCGTGTGCCTTCCCGACGTGGAATTCTCCCAGTCCACCCTATCCTCCTGGTTCAAATCCGACGACGAGGATGAGGAGAGCGCCGTGCAATACAACGCCAAGCCGCTGATTCTACGGGTGGAGAACAAAATCCGCACCCGTTACAACACCCCCGAAAACCGCACGAAGGCCGAGGCGAAGGCCAAAGAGACCATCGCCGATTTCTTGAAACAGTGCGGAAAGGTGGCGGTGTTCCGGTAGAGACGTGGCGCGCCGCGTCTCTACGATAAGGTTTCCGTTTTCTTCGGGGAAAATAACACCGACAGCAAAATACTGAGTGTGAGGATGGAAACGATGACCACCAAAGAGGGAACAATGCCGATTTCGATGCCAGCGTACGGCAGGAACATCTTCACGCCGATGAAGGTCAACAGCACGGAAAGACCGATGCGCAGGTAGGCGAACTTGTCCATGATGCTCTCCAACATGAAGAACATTGACCGCAAACCGAGGATGGCGAAAATGTTGGAGAAGAAGACGATATGCGGGTCGTGCGTCACCGAAAAGATAGCCGGAATGGAGTCGAAAGCGAAGATGATGTCCGAAAATTCGATAATCATCAGCACCACAAAGAGCGGCGTGCAGAGCCGACGGCCATCCACCTTCGTGAAGAAGTTGTGCCCATCGAACGATGAAGTACTCAAATTCCTCTTCGCCAAGAACTTCACCACGGGGTGATTCTCCACATCAATACTCTCCGTCTTGTTCCGATCTATGAACATCTTGATACCGGAATAGATCAGGAATGCACCAAAGACCAGCAGCAGCCAGTGGAAACGCTGGATGAGCGCGCCCGCCGCGAAAATGAAGATGAACCGCAGCACAATGGCCCCGAGGATGCCGTAGAACAGCACACGGTGGTAATACTCCTTCGCCACGCCGAATGACAGGAAAATCATGATCATCACGAACACATTGTCGATAGAAAGCGACAGTTCAATGAGATAGCCCGTAAGATACTCTAACGAGAGCTGATTGTTGTATCGCTTCACGTTGTCGTCCCACGAAATCGCGTCATCGTAGGGCACTTGGTGCTCGTACTGTTCGTTCTGCGCCACAAAGTGCTCCTTGTCGTGCACGTTGACCACCATGTCGCCGTGCAACCGAATGAATAGGAAGAAGAGCAGCGACAACGTCACCCACACTGCCGTCCAACCGGCAGATTCCTTGAATGTGACAATGTGGTCCTTCTTGTGCAAAATGCCCAAATCCAGAAATAGGAGAAAGGCGATAACAACGATAAAGATTACTAAAAAGAGATTTTCGGTCATTTTTTTAAAGGTTATTGGTTAAAGGTTAATGGTAGAGACGCAAAATTTTGCGTCTCTACAACATCCTAATATATTCTCAGGTATTCAATATACGGTTCAATCTCATTCACCAGCAGATCCTTCTTAATGACCACCTTGTCTTTGTCGAGAAGAAACATGTAGGGGATGGTGCGGGTGTCGAAGAGGTTTTGATCGTCGATGGTCTGGTCGAAATTCCAGCCTTGCAGATACTTGGGGTTGGCCTCGCGGGAGTTGATGTAGTTGCTCCAGACCTGCGGGTCATCCTCAAAATAGACCATCACCACTTTCAGCTTTCCAGATTCGATGGCCCGGTTCAGCTTATCGAAATCCTTCATCCGGTTGCGCACCTGATGGCAGGTCGGGCAGGTCGGGTGCTGGAGGTAGAGCAGCGTGTATTCACTTTGGATGTCGTACATGGAGACTGTGTCGCCGTTGGCCAACACTAAGTTGAAGTTGGGAATCGTGTCTCCAGCGTGGTTCTTGTCAATAAAGCCCAACTCCCTCGTATAACGACGGTTACGGTCTTCATCCAACTTCGGGTATTGCAGGGCGTCCTTCAGGATGGCGATGTAGGTGTGCTCCACCTTGTAGGGCGAAATGTTGCGACCTAACACATTCTCCAACGCATCGAACAGGTACTCGTAGGAGGTTTTGTTGACCTTGGCCTTGTTCAGTGCCGCCACAATGAGGGGGTCGAAATCGGGGTTATCAAGCTGATAGATCATGTTGCAGAACTCCTTGAGTTTCTGCGCCACCACCACGGTGTTGAAGATGCGCGGGTCGTTCCACGCGAAGTTGTCGAAGAAATGCTCGATATAGTACTTCTGGAACTGCTGCCGGTTGCTGAGCCCCTCTTGCGGCGGATCTTCGAGGTAGGTCGAGGTGGCAATGATCGAACCGGCCAGCGTGTTCGCATTGGCAGCGGCGGTGCGACGCTGATACTGCCGCATCTCATCGTTGATGCGCCGTGCCGAAGCGGAAAGCGAATCCACGAATACCTTCAGCATGTACTGAGGCATACTCTGCTGCGCCCGCTTGAACTCCCGATCCAGCGAGTCCAGACACTCGTTGAATTTCGTGATTCCCTTGAGGTAGTCGTAATAGATGGTGTTTTCCTTGGAATTGGTGAATTTGACATCCTCACCGTCAATCGTGAGCGAAAACTTCTGGTTCTTCTCCGTGGGAATCAGAATCACCCCGAGGAAGGTGCTGTCGCCGAGAATCTCGTACATGCCCGGCTTCATCGATTCCTTGTCCTCCAACGTCACCGAAGAAGCAAACGGCGCACTCAAGTACTTCTTAGTCTGCAGCTTCGCCTCGCTCCTCACGAAGACCGAGTCGAAGGTTTTGTCGCCTTTAATGTCAATATGGATGCTCACCTGGGCACTGGCCGCCAGGGTGAGAAACATCATCGTAATTGTAGTGATCGTCCTAATATTCATAATTCACAATTCATAATTCGAAAGAAAGCATCTGAGAAATAGCGTGTCAAGTCCGATGCAATCAGTGTGCGGCTGTCGTGGGATTCCGCGTAGGCGTCGCCGGCAGCCCCGTGAAGCCAGACACCCAGCATGGCGGCGTGTTCGGGCGGGTAACCTTGGGCGAGGAGCGAGAGCAGCAGTCCGGTGAGCACGTCGCCGCTGCCAGCCGTGGCCATACCCGAATTGCCTGTGGTGTTGACGAACTGCCTACCGTCGGGCAGTGAAATCACCGTACGATGGCCTTTGAGTACCAGAATCACCGAATAGCGTTGCGCGAAGGTCTTGGCCCGCGCAATCCGATCCGCATCATCGGAAGGTTTTCCCGCAAGCCGCTCAAACTCAGCAAAATGCGGAGTCAGGATACTGTAGGGCGGGAGGAAAGCTAACCAAGTCTTGTTCTCGGAGAGCATATTCAGCGCATCGGCATCAATCACCAACGGCGATTTCACCGTATCGAGGATGTCCTTCATCGCCGCAACCGTCTGCTTGGCCGTACACATGCCCGGACCCAATGCCACCGCATTGATATTCTCCGGCAGATGGTTCCAGTCGATATGACTGATATACTGCTCGTTATCATCAATATCGTGGATAGCTTCGGGCAACGATACGGCGAGGATGTTGCGCACGGAGCGCACCGTATGGACGGTCAGTTTGCCGATACCGCCGCGCATGGCCGCCGTAGCTGCCAACACAGCCGCACCGGGCATCCGATCGCAGCCTGCCACGAGCAGCCCGTGCCCGAACGTGCCCTTGTGCGCATACGGGTCGCGCGGACGCAGCAGCGCACGCATGGCCGGAGCGACAAGTTCCACGAAGGAGGAAGGGTTCTTTTCCTTCGTAAAACGTTCACTTTCACGAACTTCCGATACAGTATCAGGTCTGATTTCGTTCATGCTATCTTCCATCAGATTAAAGGGCGCAAATGTACACTTTTTCGGAATATCTTGATTGACAGGAATTCCGATAACGCAAAGTCGGTTGCGTTTAAATATTAACCCTAACAGCGTGAAAAAAACTCAAAAAAAAATGGAGTATTTATCCAAAAAAAGAGTATTTTTGCAGCGTTTTTAATAACGTAAAATAGGCAAGCAAAGAATTTAAAAAATACATTAATTAACCTTATTTATTCATCAAAACCAAAAAAAAATGAAAAAGATTTTTACCATGTTTTTCGCACTTTTAGCGTTTGCTTTCTGTGCAAAAGCGCAAGTGACTTTCGTGAATGAAAGTTTTGATGGGAGTTCACTTCCGGATGGATGGACCGTCATTGACGCCGATGGAGACGGCTACAACTGGATGCCCTCTTTACAGGTTTCCACTTCCTTCTACACACATTCAGGTGAAGGTTGTATCACTTCAGCCTCATACGTAAACAACGTGGGTGCCCTCACACCTGACAACTGGCTGATTACTCCTCAAATAACCGTCAGTGCCGGTGACTCTGTCACTTTCTGGTACAGAGGTCAAGATCCCAGCTACGCTGCTGAGAACTTCGGTGTGTATGTTTCCACAACGGGTACTGCAACGTCAAATTTCACCTCTATCTATCAAGGTACTGCAGACTCTGTTTACCAACAAGTAGCGCTCAGCCTTGCCGCTTACGTTGGTCAGAACATCTATGTGGCCATCCGTCACTACAACATCACCGACATGTACTGGTTGAACATTGACGACATCAAAATCGGCAGCCTTCCCACTACCCCCACCATCAATGAGCCTGCAGCCATTAACTTCGGTCAAGTGGCTATGAGCACCACCAGCACCCAGTCTCTTGCTGTGACGGCCTACTCTCTGACCAATGACATCACGGTGACTACCGCCGCCCCGTTCGCGGTTTCCGCAGACGGCACCACATTCGGCACCACCGCTACTCTTACCGCCACCACGGGAGCCGGCAACACCACCAACGCCACGCTGTATGTCCAATATTCACCCACTGCCGTTGGTACTGACAATGGTACTTTGACCCTTTCCTCTACCGGTGCCACCAATGTTACTATTCCCTTGACGGGTGCAGCCATCGAGTGCAACGGCACTATTCCTTACAGCTACGACTTCTCCGATGCCACTGCCAACTTGTGCTGGACGGTCGTCAATGCCAACAACGATGACTACACTTTCGAATTTAACACCACCGATGGATGGGCTTCCATTCGCTATAACAGCTCCATGGCTATGGACGACTGGTTGATTTCTCCCGTATTCGCCCTCACTGGCGGACAAACCGGTTCTGTTGACTATCGTTCCGGTAGCGCATCTTGGTTTGAGAAACTCCAAATCTTTGCTATCGGTGTTAACGACACTGTGGCCTTGACTCCTGTGATTGAGGCTCACAACACGACGTTCGAAACCGTCTATTTCGACCTCTCTTCCCTCACTGGCAACTATCAACTTGCCATCCACGGTATTTCTGATGCTGACCAATTGAGACTGTATGTCACCAATGTCAATATTTACAACGGTGCTCCTACCGCAAATATGACCACGGATGTAACAGACGTGAACTTTGGTACGGTGGCTGTTGGCACTACCTCTAATGTCCAAGCAGTGGTGTTGAGCACCGTTAACATGAACGAAGCTATCACGTTAGCCACTGCCGCTCCTTTCGAAGTTTCTATCGACGGTACCACCTTCGCTGCTACACAAACCATTCCGGCCAACTCCGCCATGGTTGTTGACGACACCATCTATGTGCGTTTCTCCCCCACAGCTGTCGGCGCTGCCACTCAGAACTTGACCATCACGGCCACCAGCCAGAACGCCACCGTCGCTCTT
Source organism: uncultured Bacteroidales bacterium (assembly GCA_905235135.1). Classification (GTDB taxonomy): domain Bacteria; phylum Bacteroidota; class Bacteroidia; order Bacteroidales; family WCHB1-69; genus F23-D06. Next base: position 17,308 of record CAJOKR010000007.1, on the reverse strand, counting down.
ACCGGTACGGGCTTCCAGTGCAACACTATCGCCAATTTCCCGTTCACTGAGACTTTCCTGGAGAACTCTGCTACGGCTCCTTGCTGGGATATTGTTGACCACAACAATGACGGTTCTACGTTCCTGTTGAACACCACCGATGGTTATGCTATTTATCAATACAATAGCTCCAACAATGCTGATGATTATCTGATTTCTCCTGAAATCACTCTTACAGGCAACCTCTATGGTCATGTGGACTATACTTGCGCTTCTTCTAGTTATCCTGAGAAATTCTCCATCTATGTTATTCCCGCGAACGGTACTATCGAAAGTGCTGTCAACATCGTTCCCACTGTGACTGTCACCAACACCACATGGGAGACTCAGAACTTCGCTCTTTCCGCATACGCCAACCAGACCATCCGTATCGCCATCAAGGCTGAATCCGATGCTGATATGTATTTGCTTGGCTTCACTAACTTTGTTATCGAGGAAGTTCCCGCCGCTTCCCTCACCGTGGATCCCACTTCCATGACCTTCGAAGCTATTGCTGGTTCTCCCTCCGCCGCTCAAGCTGCTAATGTCACCGCTTACTCCCTGACCAGCAACATCACCGTGAGCACGACCGCTCCGTTTGAGGTTTCCACCAACGGTACCTCCTTCAACACCACCGCCACCATCCCGGCCGGAGATTTCGTGAACCAAGTGCTCTACGTCCGCTACAACACCTCTGCTGCCGGCACAAACAATGGCACTGTGACGCTGACCAGCGGTTCCCTCACCGCCACCATCAATGTTAGCGGTTCTGCTATGGATTGCTCTCAACCCCAAGCCCTGCCGTTCGTTGAAAACTTTGACGGCGTGATGCCCACTTGCTGGACCATCCTCGATGTTGACGGCGATGGTTACTCTTGGGAGCACAGCACTGATCCCGTTTCCTACTTCCCCGCAGGTGTTGATCTCTCCGGCTCCGGTAACAACGGTTCTAACGGTTTCATCCTTTCCGGTTCTTTCAGCAATGTTACGACTGAAGCTCTCACTCCCGACAACTGGTTGATTTCTCCGACTTTGGCTATCCCGAGCCAAGGTGGTAAACTCACCTTCTACGTTGCCGCACAGGATGCCAACTTCGCTGAAGAGCACTATGGTGTGTATGTTTCCACTACCGGTACCAACCCGAACGACTTCACCCTCCTCTATGAGGAAACGATTGACGAGAACGGTGGTCCTCGTGACCAAGGCATCTGGAAACAGAAAAGCGCCAACCTGCCTTACCCGGGTCAGAACATCCACGTCGCTATCCGTCACTTCAACTGCACCGACATGTTCCTGTTGAACCTCGACGATTTCACCGTGACTGTTGGTACGGGCGTTGAAGAACACGGTCTCAAGACTGTCATCTACCCGAACCCCGCAAACAACGTGCTCAACATCAACTCCACCAGCAACATCAACCGTGTTGAGGTTTACAACATGATGGGTCAGATGGTCGGCATGTACGAGGCCAACGATGTGAACACCCAAATCAACACCACGAGCTTCGCCAATGGTGTCTATATGGTGAAAATCAATACTGAGAACGGCACGTCAACCAAGAAATTCACGGTTGCCCGCTAATCTCCCGGATTAACATCCTATCCCAAAATCCCGGACCGCAAGGCCCGGGATTTTTTTTGTGCCAGCTTGTCTGCGTGTTCAAAAAAAATGAAAAAAAACTCAATCACCCAAAAACAAAAAAATATATCTTTGCCGATTCAACCATTATATTAATGTAATTGGGTGAATTATAACAAAAAAAAGTAATAAAAGACAATCTGAAACAAGAAAAAGAGAGTATATAAGATGAGTTATATCGCATTTGACAAAGAGAAACTGGTGAACATCAACTTCGCGAAGGAGCGGGAGATCCTGCGCTGCAGCCGTTCCGGCGCCTTCGCCACCACCACCCTCTGCGGCCTCAACACCCGCAAATACCACGGCCTATTCATCGTGCCGCAGGACAACTTCAACGGAGAACGCCACCTGCTGGTCTCCGGCCTCAACGAGAACATCGTGGTCAACGACATGGACTTCCACCTGAGCATCCACCAATACAAGGGTGGCGCCATTGACCCCAAGGGCAACAAATACCTGCAGAATTTCTCCGCCGACAGCGTGCCGGTGTATGACTACCGCGTCGGGAAGTTCAACTTCCAGAAGTCGATGCTCTTCCAGCACGACGCCGACCGGCTGATCATCAAATACACCTTCCTCGACAAGGTCGATGAGATTGCCCTGCAGGTGGAGCCGCTGCTGGCCTTCCGCAACATCCACCAGCTCACCCACGCCAACAGCGATGTACACACTGGTTTCGAAACCGTGGACAATGGCGTCGGCTTCTGCATGTACAACGGTTACACGCCCGTCTATTTTCAGTTCTCGGCTCCGGTGGACTATGAGCATCATCCCGACTGGTACTATAATATAGAATATGAAGAGGAGCTGAAACGTGGCTACGACGGTCACGAGGACCTTTGGCGGCCCGGCACCCTCACGGCAAAAGTGAAGGGCAAGGAGCTCTACCTCACCATCGGCACTGAACCGATGGATGCCGCCGAAATCGCCAAACTCTACACCTCGGAGGCCAAGAAGCGCACGCCCCGCTACAATTTCGCCAGCTGCCTGAAGAACGCCGCCGAGCAGTTCATCGTGAAGCGCAACGACCGTACCGACATCATCGCGGGCTACCCGTGGTTCGGGCGCTGGGGCCGCGACACCTTCATCGCCCTGCCCGGACTTACCTTAGCTATTGGCAAAATCTCGCTCTTCGAGGAGATTGCCGACTCGATGATTGCCGACCTCAAAGACGGCCTCTTCCCCAACATCGGCGCCGGCGACAACGCCAGCTACAACTCCGTGGATGCCCCCCTCTGGTTCATCCGCAGCCTGCAAATCTACTTCGACCACGTCAACAAACCCCGGAAACTCTGGACCAAATACGGGGATGTCATCAAGCAAATCCTCTGCGCGTACCGCGACGGCACGATGAACAACATCCGCATGTTGGAGAACGGGCTAATTTACGCCGGCGGCCCCGGCCTCGCCCTCACCTGGATGGATGCCATCGTGAACGGCCGTCCCGTGACCCCGCGCACCGGCTGCCAGGTGGAGATCAACGCACTGTGGTACAACGCCATCAAGTTCGCATTGGACCTCTCCCGCTCCAGCCGCGACAAGGAGTTCCTCACCGACTGGGAACCCATCACCGTCAACTTCCCCGCTGTCTTCAAAGACACCTTCTGGTCGAAGGAGATGGGTTACCTCGCCGACTACGTCGATGGCGACTACAAGAACTTCCAGGTGCGTCCCAACATGCTGATTGCCGCCTCCCTGCCCTTCTCGCCCATGAGCGAACGGCTCAAACAGTTAGTGCTGAAGCGCGTCACCGAGGAGCTGCTGGTTGACAAGGGGGTCCGTTCCCTCTCACCCAAGGATCCCGAATACAAGGGCCACTATATGGGCACGCAGGCCGAGCGCGACGCCGCCTATCACCAAGGTACTGTTTGGCCGTGGCTGCTGTTCCCCCTCACCGACTGCATGTTGCACGTCTATCCCGACAGCGCCCCCGATGTGCTCAACCGCATCCTCTACCGCTTCGACGGCTGCATGACCTACTACGGTCTCTCCACGGTGGCCGAAATCACCGACGGAGACCCGCCATACAAGCCCAACGGCTGCATTTCGCAGGCATGGAGCGTGGCTGCACTGCTCTATATGAAATGGAAAATCGAACAAGTGAAAAAATAGGACGAACTTAATATACTATTATGGCTATCAAAGCTTTAATGTTCGGCTGGGAGTTCCCGCCCCACATCTCCGGAGGGTTGGGGACCGCCTGCTACGGGCTCACCAAAGGTCTCGCCATCAACGGCGTGAACGTCACCTTCGTGATGCCCAAGGCCTCCGGCGATGAGGACACCAGCTACGTCAAAATCGTCAACGGTAGCGATGTGGAGGTGGACCTGCAAAGCTCCGACTTCTTCCAGCGCACCGGACAGACCTCCTACATCCAGGTCAACAGCAAGCTCATCCCCTACGTGGGGCTTGACGACTACTACAACGTCATCAACCAGATTGAGAGCGGCGTGTTTGAGAAATCCACCAGCGAGAAGCGCAAGTACATCTTCTCCGGCAAATATGGTCCTAACCTGATGCAGGAGGTGAACCAGTACGCCAACATCGCCGCGGAGATTGCCAAGAACGAGGATTTCGACCTCATCCACGCGCACGACTGGCTTACCTACCGCGCCGGCATTGCGGCTAAGCGCGCCTCGGGTAAGCCGTTGGTGGTGCATATCCACGCCACCGAATTCGACCGCAGTGGTGAGAACTACAACGACATCGTCTATGGCATGGAGAAGGAGGGCATGATGGCCTCCGATGCGGTGTGCGCCGTCAGCGACCTCACTCGCAATATCGTCATCAACAAATACGGCATTCCCGCCGAAAAGGTCTTCACGCTGCACAACGCCGTGGAGCCCAACGAGAAAAAGGTGGAGCGGCAGAAGTTCGTCTCCGAGAAGATTGTCACCTTCCTCGGCCGCGTCACCTTCCAAAAAGGTCCCGACTATTTCGTGGAGACCGCCAAGCGCGTCTTGGATAAAGACCCCAACGTACGTTTCGTGCTGGCCGGCGACGGCGACATGATGCCCCACATCATCGAGCGCGTGGCCGAATTGGGCATCGCCGACCGCTTCCACTTCACCGGATTTCTGCGCGGTGACGACATCAACAAGATGTTCGGCATGAGCGACGTTTATGTAATGCCTTCAATATCAGAGCCTTTCGGTATTTCCCCGCTGGAGGCCATGCGCGCCCACGTGCCCGTGGTCATCTCCAAACAGTCGGGTGTCTCCGAAGTGCTCACCCACGCCATCAAGGTCGATTTCTGGGATATTGACGCCACCGCGGATGCCATCTATGGTCTGCTCCACTACCCCGCCCTCTCCAAGCTCTTCGCCGAGGAGGGTGCCGCCGAGGTCGATAACCTCAAATGGGAATATGTGGCCAAGAAATTAGTCAAGATTTACGAAAAAACTTTGCATTATGAATAAGATATGTTTCCACTTTCAGATCAGTCAGCCGTACCGTCTGCGCACGTACCGCTTTTTTGACATCAATCAGGATCACCACTACTTCGACGAATACCAGAACCAGTATCTGACGAAGCGTCTGGCGGAGCGGTGCTACCTGCCGGCCAACCGGATGTTGCTGGAAATCATCCGCCAGAACCCCGACAGCTTCCGCTGCAGCTTCAGCATCTCGGGCAGCTCCATCATGCTGTTCAAGAACTACTGCCCGGAGGTCATCGAGAGCTTCAAGGAGCTGGTCGCCACGGGCTGCGTGGAGATCACCGGCAGCACCTACACCCACAGCATTGCCTCGCTGCATGGCGAAAGTGCCTTCATGGAGCAAGTGCGGCTGCAGGAAGAACTGCTGATGGAGACCTTCGGCGTGAAGCCCGTCTCCTTCTGCAACACCGAAATCATCTACTCCGATGAAATCGGCGAATGGCTCGGCAACGCCGGCTACCGCGTCATCCTCACCGAGGGTGCGCGCCACATCCTCGGCTGGAAGAGCCCGACCTACCTCTACTGCAACCCTTACCAGACGGATGTGCGACTACTGCTGCGCTCCTACCAACTGTGCGACGACATCACGCTGCGCTTCGCCGACCAGAGCTGGGACCAGTACCCGCTGACCGCCGAAAAGTACATGCGCTTCCTTGAGAACGTCAACACCGAGAGCGACACTCCTCTCATCAACCTGTTCTGGGACTATGAGACCATCGGCGAGCACTATACCGCCGACACCGGCATCTTCGACTTCTTCAAGTCGCTGGTCACCGCGCTGATCAAACACGAGAGCTACTCGTTCATCACGCCTTCCGAGGCCATCGATTTGGATCTGAGTCCCGCCACCATGCACGCCCCGTGGCCGATTTCCTGCTCCGGCGAGGAGAAAGACACCAACGAGTGGATCGGCAACGAACTGCAGCAGGAGGCCTTCCGCCAACTCTTCAAGTTAGAGCCGCTCTACCAGAAGTCCGACAACGTGGAGGCCAAGCTCAGCTGGCTACGCCTGCAGGCCGCCGACCACTTCAACTTCATGAGTTCCAAATGGTTCGGCCATCGCTTCGTGAAACGTAACTTCGAGGTCTATTCCTCTCCCTATCAGGCGTTCATCAATTACATGAACGTGCTGAACGACGTGAAACTGCAGTTGGAGTCCAAACAAAACGAATAAACAAATGTAGAGACGCAATGCATTGCGTCTCTGCGGCGTTTTTACATTTTTATCGTAGAGACGGGGCGCGCCCCGTCTCTACATACGTAAATAAATCCCTATAACGAGAATGTTACTGGACAATCTGAACAACCATAAAATCTATCTCGCCTCGAAATCCCCACGCCGGCGCGAGTTGCTCGCGGGCATGGGCATCGACTTCGATATCCTCACCACCGACGTGGAGGAAACTTACGACCCCGCGTGGAGTCCCGAGGAAATCGTGATGCACCTGTCGCGGCTGAAACTCTCTCCCATCGACATGGCCCAGTACGACCCGAAGACCATCTTCATCACGTGCGACACCATCGTGGTTGTGGACGGACAGATTATCGGCAAACCGAAAGACAAGGCGGATGCCGAGCGGATGCTCAAGATGCTGTCCGGCAACACGCACACGGTCTATAGCGGGTTGACGGTAGCCACCCCGCAGAAGCAGCTTACGAACTATCGCGCCACCGACGTGGTGTTCGAGACCTTGTCCGACGACATGATACAATATTATATAGACACCTACCAGCCGTTCGACAAGGCGGGTTCCTACGGCGTGCAGGAATGGATCGGCCGCGTCGGAATCCGCGAGGTGCGAGGATCCTTCTACAATGTCATGGGGCTGCCGACAAGACTGCTTTGGACGATGCTGGAACAGATGTGTTTGTAATCGAAAATTTCTATCTTTGCACCCTATTTTCCGATTATGAAAAATCTGTACACAATCCTGTTGCTGTTGTTATTGCCGTTTGCCACGCTTACAGCACGCAAGCCGGCAGACACGTTGTCGGCGCGGCGATGGGAATTTGTGCAGAACCTCGGCCAATGGGATGCGAACGTGCGATTTGTCGCAAAGACCAATAGCGGTTCCCTCTTTTTCGAGCACAACGCCCTTACCGTCACGCAGTTGCATCCCCAGCAGCTGCACGATTTCTACGAGGCGAAGCACGAAGGCAAACCGATTGCCAGCACCCTCATGGATGCAGCCGCCTACCGCGTCAACTTCTTGGATGCCAACGCGGAAGCAACGGTAACGGGGGCTGACCCCTACAGTCACCATTACAACTACTTTCTCGGTCGCGACCCTAAGCATTGGGCTTCCAACGTTCCGATTTTCAATGAGTTGAAATACAACCAACTCTACGAGAAAATCGACCTTCTCTTCCTCGACGACCGTGACTATTTGAAATACGAGTTCCACGTGGCTCCGGGCGGCGACCCGAAACAGATCCGACTGCGCTACGACGGACTGAAAAGTATCGCGAAAGTGGGAGAAGAATTGCTGCTGCACACTGCCGTGGACCGCGTTGTGGAGCTGCAACCGTTAGCATATCAGATTAACAACCAAGGAGATACCATCATCATTGCCTGCTCCTACCATCTTCAGGGCAGCACCGTCACCTTCGATCTTGGCGACTATTCCCCCACCCTGCCTTTGGTCATTGATCCGACGGTCGTCTTCTCCACCTACTCGGGTTCCACCGCCGACAACTGGGGCTACACGGCAACCTACGACTCGCACGGCAACCTCTACGGCGGCGGCATCGCCTTCGGCACCGGCTACCCGGTCACCCTCGGCGCCTATCAGCTCGACTTCGCCGGTCAAGTGGACGTCTCCATCTCCAAGTTCGACGCCACCGGCAGCTTTCTGCACTACTCCACCTACCTCGGAGGTAGCGTGGCCGACATCCCGCACAGCCTGCACGTTAACGAAAACGACGAACTTTACATTTTCGGCATCACCGGATCGGCTGACTTTCCCGTCACCCCCGATGCTTACGACACCTCCTTCAATGGCGGTCCGAACACCACGCTCTCCACGACGATGAAATTTCTGAACGGCTCAGACATTTTCGTCGCCAAACTGAGCGCAGATGGCACGCAACTGCCCGCCTCCACCTACATCGGCGGAAGCAAAAACGACGGTGTCAACACCGCTTACGGGCTGCGCATCAACTATGCCGACGACAACCGGGGTGAGATTATCGTGGATGAGAGCAGTAACGTCTACGTGGTCACCTCCACCCATTCAACCAATTTCCCGACCACCACAACTATCTATCAACCAGACACTACCGGAAAACAGTCGGCTTGCATCTTCAAGTTGAGTCAGGATTTGTCCACGTTGATTTGGAGCGTCTGCTACGGCGGTTCGGGCAACGATGCAGGCTACAGCATGTTTGTGGCAGCCGACAAGAGCGTCTATTTCTGCGGCGGCACCACTTCCGATGACCTGCCCGTGACAGCCGGCGCTCTCCAGACGACCCGCACTGACAGCGCGGACATCGCCGACGGTTTCGTGGGGCACCTATCGGCCAACGGTAACTTGCTGTTGCACAGCACCTATTTAGGCAAAACCAGCTACGACCAAGCCTACCTCATCAAAGGCGATGACGAGGATTTCCCGCACATCTTGGGACAAACCTTCGCCGACGGGATGCAGTGGATACAGAATGTGGGCTACTACGTGCCGGGCGGCGGACAATTCCTGACCAAACTGTCGAAAAACCTCTCTAATGTCGTGTGGTCCACGGCCTTCGGCAGCGGTTCTGGCGGTCCGGACATCTCCCCCACCGCGCTGATGGTCGATTACTGCAACAACATCTACCTGTCGGGCTGGGGCTCGTCGCAGCTGAACGGGTTCGGCGGCACCGCCGGTCTGCCCGTCACTGCGGATGCTTTCCAGTCCACCACCGACGGCAGCGACTTCTACTTCATGGCCATCAGCAACGATGCCTCCAACCTCGTGTATGCCACCTACTTCGGAGGGGCCGCGAGCAGCGCAAGGGAGCACGTCGATGGCGGCACGAGCCGTTTCGACAAGCACGGACGGATTTACCAGGCTGTGTGTGCGGGATGCGGCGGTCAGAGCACCTTCCCGACCACCCCGGGGGCGCACTCCAACGTGAATGGCAGCGAAAACTGCAACCTCGGCGCCATCAAAATCGACTTCAGTATGCCCGTGGTCGTCGCAGACTTCCTCATGCCCAACGTAATCTGTCTCCCCGACACCGTATTCTTCGAGAACTACTCGCAACTTATTAGTTCACAAACCGATGTCTTATGGAATTTCGGCGACGGCACCACCTCCACCCAATGGGAGCCCTGGCATCTTTACCAGAATACCGGCTACTACGAAGTGATGTTAATGGTGCACGACTTAGGCAGCTGCAACCTCTCCGACACCCTGCGGAAGCGGATTCTGGTGCTCGCCAACACCTCCTCCACGCTGCCCACCGTCGCGATGTGCGAGGGTGACTTTGCCGAATTAGGCATCCCGCCGTCCATCGGGGTCAACTACCACTGGACACCCGCCGAATCGCTGAACAATCCAGCCATTTCCAACCCTATCGCAACTCCCAGCCAGTCCACCACCTACACCCTCATCGCCTCCACCGTTGCCTGCGTCGATACGCTGACCCAGCACGTGGAGGTCCACACCTTGGATGCCGTACTCACCGGAGACTCCATCATCTGCCTCGGCGATACGGCCACGCTGACCCTCACCGTCAGCAGCGCCGACAGCTACCATATCGAATGGTCGGAATCAGCTGATTTCCAAACGTTTATTTCAGGAAACACCGAAATCATCCACGTCTCACCTGCAACCTCGCGCACCTACTATGCGCGGGTCACCACCGCTCAGTGCATCCGGATTTATTCCTTCGACGTAACCGTCCACCAGCTAAGGATTTACGGCAATGTGGACTACCTGCTCTGCTTTGAGGACTACATCGAGTTAGGGGTGAGTTGCATTGGCGGCATTTCCCCGTATCAGTACGCTTGGCAATTGGGCGACGGTTCCATTTACGACGGCGAGCATCCGCACGTAACCCCGCAACATTCTACCAGCTACACCGTTACGGCGACCGACGCGCTCGGATGTATGGCCACCGCCACCGGGTTCATCACCGTGAGGGAGGGCACATTCCCGGAACCACTGGAGGCCTGGTGTGACCTGCACGAGGTTATCGCCTACCACGAAACCACCTTGCATTCAACCGATTACGGAAGCGATTACACCTACCAGTGGACACCCTCGCAGTTCATGGAGACCCCGACACAACCAAACACCCTCATCACGCCCGACACGACCATGACCTACACCATCACCGTCACCGACACCTTCGGCTGCCAGCGCACCGACACCGTGACCATCAAGGTGCAGCCGATTGTGTGCGACATGCCGTTCGTCTTCATCCCCAACAGCTTCACTCCCAACGGCGACGGGCAGAACGACATCTTATACGTGCGCAGCGACATCCTCGTGGACTGCCACTTCATGATTTATGATCGCTGGGGCGAAAAGGTCTTCGAAACCCACAGCCAGGAAATCGGCTGGGACGGCACCTTCAAGGGGAAAGAGTGCCAGCGGGGCGTTTACGACTGGTACTTCAAGGGCACCTGCAAAGACGGCGACGAACTGGAACAAAAGGGCAACGTGACACTGATCCGGTAACCCACGCGCCACACCCCATCCTACCCAATCACCAAAAATAATGACATGCTTTGATAAAAAACGCAAAAAGTGGGGATAACCCACGTTGCGGAATTGTTGTTTCTTTGCACCGTGAAAGGAGATGCGGCTTTCCTGCCGCACTTCGTGAAACTCAGAGCAGAAATGTCATGATTTTATATTAAAAAAAATTGGTTGTTGTTGATTGAAAACGGGAAGCGTAAAGCCTCCCGTTTTCGTTTGTTGCTTATTCATCCGTGTGTCTCTACAACAGCGAGAACAGCACAAACAGCCAGTGCGCGGAAATGCCGGCGATGAGACCGCCGACGGTATGCGAGGCGATAGCCTTGGAGATGAGCTGGCGATAGCCGAGGGAATCCAACATGCCGGTGTGCGTGCTCAGGAAGCCGCTCCAGCACATGCCCATGGCCGTGAACACCGCGATGGCATTGCCGTCGATGAGGCCGGAGGCGTCGAAGGCGGGCACCAGACCGATGGCCGCACCCACCGCACCGAGTGCCGTGATGGGGAAGGCGATCAGCTCGGGATGCGCGAATCCGAATAGCCACTTAAACACGAAGTCAATCTTACCAGCTAACCAGGGCAACAACGGCACGCCTTCGTAAGCCGCACCGGTGTATGTGCCTTCCAATGAAGGTCCGAAGGTTGTCATCATCACGATGGTGGAAATAATAAGCACGCCGGGGATAATCGACAGACCGATTTCCACACCGCCCTTGCCGCCATCAAGCATGGCATTGAGGGTACGCAGGAACGGTCCCTTTTTCTCTTCCTCGACTTTCACGGCATTGCCGTCCGCATCATTGACCACATCAAGAAGCGGTTTCTCCTCCACGACGGAGTCCGGCATCGGGGAATCCAACTCGGGATATGCCTTCAAGGTCAGATGCTGCATCATGCGCGTGGTGACGATACTGCCGATAAACGCGCCCGCCAGACCAATCAAAGCGCCGCTACCGTAGCCACGACCCGTCATGAAGGCGACCACCACCAAACCCATACCGAAGGATGTGCCGAAGTTGGTGAGCGAGGCAAGCTGGTACTGCTTAAAGTAGCGACTAAAGGTCTTATCCTTCGACAGCGTGATGATGGCCGGGTTGTCGCTCAGGAAGGTCATCACCGCGCCAAGCGAAGCCACGCCTGGGAGATTGTAAAGCGGCTTCATCAGCGGCTTCAGCATCTTCTCCAACAGCACCACCACACCGAATTCCACGAACAGCTTGCTGATAGCACCCGTCATCACCGTGATGGCCATAATGTAGAACACCGTGTCTATCAGCAATTTGTAAGCCGTATTCATGAACGTGTTCAGCATGTTCGGCAAACTCATCTTGATGGAGAGACCGATGAAGAAGCCGAAGAACAGAATCAGGAAGATGATCAGCTCGCGGGTTCGGCCGTATGCACGCACCATGTAGCGTACCACGTTGTTCCGCGAAATGCGGGAAACCTGCTGCAGAATATTGTTGGTCTTGAAATGAAATATTGGCATACTATTTCAACTTTTCAGGTAAAAATTTCATAAAATCGAGCTTCCAGGTGACACCTACGTTGGCGGTGAGGGTCATATCTTTCCATGAGTAGTCAGCTGCCAAATCAGAAGGCAAGGTCATCGTGCTGTTGGCCACGTATGCGTGGACACGCAGGTCGGGATAGATCCGCGGACGATACTCTACACCAAGACCATAGAAACAGTGGGCACGGTTGTTGGGCATCAGCATGTCCACATCATAACCACTTGAGTAGTTATCGTCAGGATTGACTCCAGAATATGGATAGTAGTAGTAGCCAGCAGAATTTTGTTCGTAACCGCCTTTGGCAAAGAGGTTCACGCTCGGGCTGACGTGCCAGTCGAGGCGGCTCACCAAGGAGAAGTCCTTGAAGAAGTTTTTAAATCCAGCGGCACGGTTGGCCCAATCGACGTAGATGGACCACTTGTCGAATTTCAGCTGGTTGCCTAAGGCAATGAGGTTGATGAACTTGCCGCGCTGATATTCAAAGAAGTTCACAGAATAGAGCGTATGGAACGGGCCGAAGTTGCCGCTCCAATAGAGGTTGTAGGAGAGGAGGCCCGAATTCCAACGGTTATCCAAGTAATACACGTAGGGCGAATTGGCGACGTTGAGCACAATCTTGTTCTTGCCGCTCTTGTCGGTGTAGGCCGCCGACACGCCAAGCAGGAAGCAGGGGAACGAACCCCAGTAGTTGGTGAAGTAATAAACGTCGATGGGCGGCGCATCGTACTCGAAACCACCCACATAGATAGCCTCCTTGCCCATGCGCAGCGACCACTGATTGTTGAATTTATACTGGATGTAGAGGAAGTCGGTATTGTCGAAAAATTCCGTGAATCCTTTCACAGGGATGATGCGCTGGCGGAGGAAGTAGGAGATGTGGTCGCCGATGTCACCGCCGAGCAAGAAGTTGAAGTAGTCGCCGCGGAAGCCATAGTTTTGCTGCGTGGCAGAACCCGAAAAATTTATGCCAAAAGGATCAATATTGTTCCATTGGTTGAGATTGTAGTCGTACTCGAAATCCGCACGGGCTTCCAAAAGGAAGGTCGTGAACTTATGTTTGAAATTCGGATTCACCGCCTTGCGTTCCTTCTTTTTCTTCTCTTTCTTGCCGTCGTTGTCCTGCGCGATGGCGTAAAACGGCAGTGTCATGCATAAAACCAACCCCAAAATAAAACATAACTTTCTCACAATCTGATATTTAACGTTTTATATTTTGAAAGTGCAAAGATATAAAAAAACTGAAGTTTTCAAGCTCAGTTCATGTAGTTTTCGGAAAGTTTGTTGTTAAACGGAGGAGATTCCGCTGCGGCGCTTCGCACCTTGCGGAATGGTGTATAGCGTTTGGGGTCAAAAGGGGAAAAAGATGGGCGGCGGTTGTAAGATTTCTGGCTACGGCACGCTTTTTCCCGCCGCCCATCTTTTTCCCCTTTCCCTCACCAACAGTATGCACCATTCCGCCGCGAACGCAGTGAGCGAGCGGAATCTCAATGTTCACTGTTCACTGCCAACTGTTCACTACTCACATCGCCCAAAAGAGTAATCCCCCGCAAATGATCAGTCCCGTGACCACCAAATCAATCAGGCAGAACCCCATGATATCCTTGGCGTTGAGTTTCGCGATGGCGAGAGCCGGCAGGGCCCAGAAGGGTTGGATGAGGTTGGTCCATGCGTCGCCCCAGGCGATGGAGATGCCCGTGAGGCCGGGATCCACACCGAGGTCGGCGCCCGCCGTGAAGAACACCGGAGCCTGGATGGCCCAGTGACCGCCGCCGGAGGGCACGAACAGGTTGAGGACCGCCGCGCAGAGGAACGTCAGCAGCGGGAAGGTCGTCGGGGTGGAGATGCCGATGCACGCGTCGCTGATGACCGTGCCATAGCAAATGCCTGACTCCCCTATCCCGGTGATGATGCCCATGATGCCCGCGTAGAACGGGAACTGCAGGATGATGCCCGCCGCACTGCCCGCCGACTTCGTGAAGGCACGGACGTACCGTGCGGGCGTGCCGTGGAAGAGGATACCCGTGAACAGGAACAGCATGATGACGGCGTTGAGATCCAACGAGCCACCTCTTACAAAAAGCTTGATAATCAAGAAACTGAATCCCAACAGCGCAACGATGCCCGACAAGATGTAGCTCTGCTCTAACTTTGCCGCCGGGGATTTATCCTCCTTTGCGGGAGCCTCCTCGGGTTCGTACAGCAGCTGCGGATCGACGCTCACCACGTGCTCGCCTTTGGGATGCATCAGCGTGTTGACCACGGTGATGGCGATGATAACCAGCAGCACAATGATGAGGTTCTGCGGAGCGAAGAGCGTAGTGGAAACGCTCACCGGTTCAGTAAGCGCGCCGTTGGTAGCTCGGGTGAGGGCTTCCCCGGCAGTGGCCATCGTCAGCGGGATGGAACCGGAAAGGCCGGCGTGCCACACCACGAATCCGCTGTAGGCCGAAGCAATTAACAATCTGTAATCCACACCTTTGCAGTCGCGGGCAATCTCCTTGGCGAGGATAACGCCTACGATGAGTCCAAAGCCCCAGTTAATCCAGCAGGCGATGGCGGAAACCAGCGTCACCGTGGCAATGGCCGAGGCAGGCGATTTCGGCAGCGCCGCGATCTTGCGGATGGCCTTCTTCACGGCGGGCGCACCCGCGAAGGTCGCACCGCAAACCAGAATCAGTGACATCTGCATAGAGAAAGCCAGCAATCCCCACACACCGTTGCCCCAATGCTCGATTACCTCCACGGGGGTCTGATGGCAGACCGGCATGGCTGTGAGCGCCGCGAGCAGAATGGCCAGCACAAACGGTTCCGGCAGATATTTTTGTACCAAATTGACACAGAAGTTGATAATCTTCATACACTTAACTCTCCAAATTTGAAGCGGCAAAAGTAGCAAAATTCCGCACGCCAAATCGGCATCGTCATTCATACCCGAAAAAAAAGTATCTTTGCCGCCTGTTTGAGACGTAAGACGTTAGACTAGTATATTATAAAGTACTTCCTTAAGCAGCCTCGAAGAGGCAAAACGCGCGAAGCGCAAATAACCCCACACAAGGCGAAGCCGCAGTGTGGGGCTGGTAGAAACAAAAAATGAATGACTAACAAATGGCAGACGAACAATTCATAGACTACGTAAAGATCTTCGGCCGCTCCGGCAACGGCGGAGCGGGTTCGGCGCACTTAGCGCGGACGGCTCACAATCCGAAGGCCGGTCCTGATGGCGGCGACGGCGGCAAAGGTGGCAGCGTCATCGCGCGCGGCAACCGCAACCTCTGGACCCTGTTGCACCTGCGCTACACCAAGCACGTCTTCGCGGAGAACGGCGGCAACGGGCAGAAAAACCAATGCTTCGGCAAGGACGGCGACAACGCCTACATCGAAGTGCCCCTCGGCACCATCATCCGGCTGGTCGAGACCGATGAGTGCGTGGGCGAGGTACTGGAAGACGGACAGGAGCTGGTCATCATGAAGGGTGGCCGCGGCGGACAAGGCAATGTCCACTTTAAGACCGCCACGCACCAGACCCCACGGTTCGCGCAGCCAGGCGAGGAGGGTACGGAAGGCTGGATCTCGCTGGAGCTCAAAGTGTTGGCCGACATCGGGTTGGTGGGATTCCCCAACGCGGGCAAATCCACCCTCATCACGCAACTGTCGAACGCACGGCCCAAAATCGCCGACTACCCCTTCACCACCCTGAAGCCGAACCTCGGCATGGTGGCCTACAGAGAATTCCAGTCGTTCGTCATCGCCGACATCCCCGGGATCATCGAGGGCGCATCGGAAGGGAAAGGTTTGGGTCTTCGATTCTTACGTCACATTGAGCGCAATGCCGCTCTGCTGTACATGATTCCCGCCGCCGATGACGACGGGCAGGTCAAGACCGTGACGCAGATCAAGAAAGAGTTGAAAGTACTCCAAAACGAGCTCAAGCAGTACAATCCGGAGCTGTTGGACAAGAGCTGGATGCTGGCCGTGACCAAATGTGACCTCATCTCGGAAAAAGAGGCGGCGAATTTGGAGGCAAAATTGGCAAAAAGTGCGCCAGTTTTGTGTATTTCTTCCGTTACAAACTGGAAAATGACCGAGTTGAAAGACCGTTTGTGGGCTCTTCTCCAGCCGGAAGAAGACATATAATTTTGTGATATTCAGAGAATTAACAGCTGTTAATAATATTGAGAAAAATGCGGGGGCCGTTTGAGTGATTCAAAAAAAGTGTATTTTTGCGGCGTAAATAATTGAACGAAAGAAATGGCAAAGAAAACGAAGGAAGCACGTCAACAAGTTATTCTTGAGTGCACAGAGCAAAAGGCAAGTGGAGTGCCAGGAATGTCAAGATATATTACGACAAAGAACAGAAAGAACACTCCTGACAGACTGGAACTTAAAAAGTACAATCCGTACTTGAAGAAAATGACGATTCATAAAGAAGTAAAATAATAAAAACGAGAAGAGATGGCAAAGAAAGTTGTTGCATCATTGAAGAAAGAGGGAGGCGTGACTTACACGCGCGTCGTGCGCATGGAGCGTTCTCCGAAAACTGGGGCCTACACCTTCAAGGAAGCTATCGTAGAGGCCTCTGCTGTAAAAGACTTTTTGGCTAAAAAGTAATATTTTGTTTTCATGGTTGAAAGAAGGTGGGCGCCTGCCCGCCTTTTTTCGTTTTAAACGATTTGGCGAGGGTGGGTTTTGACGATGCAGAGACGTAAAATTATGCGTCTCCATGAGGTGTTAAAGAAAAAAAGTATCTTTGCACCCTAAAATAGAACCTCAATTTTTCACCAAACCCAAAAAAACACCAAAAAGAAAAACTGACAGTTTAGCATATTGACGGAAATGTTGAAACGCAAAACATTGCCATCCGCGGGGAATGCAACGATTTTCCCACGGTGTAGAGACGCAAAATTTTGCGTCTCTACGCAGGGGTAAACCGAACCATTTTACCTCAATAGTCAAAAAAAAATCCTTGAACAAAAATAACGGCGTTTTTGCCGTCAAAACCTTAAAAACAAAAATAATG
>CAJOKR010000006.1 GCA_905235135.1 uncultured Bacteroidales bacterium | reverse complement strand
CAACGGTGCAAAGTAGTAGTCCTCCTTCAGCGGACAGAGGGTGTCGCTGTAGCGGACATTCTCCCCGACCGTTAACAGCAGGGTGACGATGCTGTCGCAACCCAGAGCAGTATGAAGCGTATCATTATACTCATAAATTCCTGGAAACGAAACATCTAAGGTTCTGAAAATAGGTGCCACAGAGGAGGTATAAGGCTGTGGGGAGGCGTAAACGGCCTCATGAAGCGTATCCGCCGCTGGCTGGTTCACTGTCACGGTTGCCGTCAACGACAGCGAATCGAAACCGTTAACAACAAACGCGTTATAGTCGGTAGTGGTGGCAGGACTCACCAGCGTATCGGTCTTATCTGGTGCATCCGCCCAAAAAACACGAATCTCAGCAGTGTCAGGGAAATCCCGCACGAGGCGCACATATTGGGCTGTCGTCCCCGACGGTCTGTCCAAATACATATCGTATCTTATCGCATAAACATTCCCGCTCGTATTGTTCACACAAGTGGAACTCCAATGGGTTGAGGTCCAAAGAGATAAAATATTTCCCCCGTAGGACTCAAATGCATCGTTCAAGTATGCCGCTGAAGCACGCAGATAGTATAGCTGCATCGCATCGGGAATGTACCAGCCTGCAACAGCCAAAGAATCCCCAATAGCATTAGCGGCCGGCGAGACTCCCGACGCCGCCAGCAACTGCGTATTGCGCTTCCCATGACACTCCCAATCTTTAATTTTGTTAATTGAGAGTCCCCCGGACGAAGATAGCGATTGCGGTTTACTGCCCGTCCACAGGGCATACGTACCGTCAAGATCGCGAAGTGCAGCTACGGTGCCGCTGGTCGGATTATCAGGATTTATGTAAAAAACGATGCCTTTTGAACCATCTTGAAATGTGTATAAATCACCAAGTTGATAGGTTTGACCGTTCACAAAAGAAAGGCCAAACATCGTCAAAACGAGGCATAGTGCGAACTGTATGATTACGCTATTTCTTTTCATAATTTATTGATTATTAGGTTTTTTGAGATTAAATTAAGCTAAAAATTCATCATAGGTCTCACACCTCCTGAGACATCAAAAGTATAGTATCCCCATCCTGTGTTCTCGAACATCCAAGCCTTCGTTCGGTTGTAGAATGTGGAACTCCAATATCGCTGTGAGGTGAAATTTCGGTACGCATTGTTTGTCTGACACAGCCTGTTCATGGTCTGCTTAACCTCCCACGCATTGCCTTGGAGAATACACCATTCGGCAAACGAAGGCAGATGCCAACCATGAGGTTCTCCATCGGCAGTTAATGTATTGTGATTGAAGTAGTAACAGTAACTGGCTGCAGTGGCATCCGTAACAAAATCCACTCCCGAATACGCTTCATCAGTAATCTTCAGGTGCAGCGTATTGGCCTCGCCGTCTAAATCACGAATAGCCTCTCTTGTAGCTGAAAAAGGTTGGCACATAATCAAATACGGAATAGTGAAGGAAAACATTTTGCTGGTTTCGGTGAGAGCCACCGCAAATCCGTGAATTCCCGTCTCATCAACATAAGAAACCACTCCCATGGGCGTCTTTCCGCTGACCAGGAATGAATCAACGGGCAATAGCGACCCGTCCGTACAAAGCACATCCCCTGGCCGCGCACGCCTCTCCTTTTCGCTTTCCTGACGAGACGGACCAACAAGCGTGGTCGATAGAGATAGCTTTACTGTATCGCCTTGACAGATTTCCGCATTCGGACACTCTGCATCCAAAACCGTAAGAAACAGTACGTCAAGACAATCACAACCATCCGCAGTGAAACGGCGTATCTCATAGCGACCACTTTCCGTATAGACACTGTCATGCCAACGGTAGCCTGTCTGCCGTAGCACAGTCGCAACCGTTTCCTCCACTGTCGGAGAATTGACGGTGAGGTGAAAATTCACCACAGAATCACAGCCGTGTTTATCGGCGGAGGGGAAAGTCTTGGTATAGTAATAGTTACCCGCATTTCGCACCGCCTGTGCCAGTTCCTCAGCAGAAACCACCGCCGGCACCATGCCGTATGGATCGTCATACGTGTTGGTCTGGCTTTGGCACACTTCATCTATATATAATATGGTATTGCTCCGCCAAACATCCGCAACGGCAATGCCTGGCGAGGTCTCAACCACCGCGCTCCAGTCGGAGTTTTGCGTTCTATTGCCTAAAAAACAGACAGTAAGAGAGTTAGCCGAAGACACTGCGGTCTGCGAAAATGCACTGCCGTTTGTGAGATTGAGCAACAGCGAATCCCCATTGAGTTCTTCTCCGGAAAAGACCAGCAAATGCGCTGATCCAGCCAACTCAAGCGCATCAAAATGGATGCTCACCCGCGTCCCATCGGAAGTTCTGAATCGGTGAACGAGCCTTTCACCCGAACCACTTCCAGCATTATGACCACCAGAGTCATAAAATCGGACATGTCGTCCGCACCCAATGACCGTTTCTCCGTCACGCATACTCATCACACTGTCTATCAGTCCGTTGACACTTGGACACATACCTTCTTTCTGCAAAGAGGTGTAAAGCAACGTCTTATGTTGGATGCCTGCGGTATCATAACTGCTCAATTGGCCGTCCACCTTGATAGTGTCGGTTTTCAAAAGGTGAGTCTGATTATAGTCACCATACCAACGGAGAACATACGGCACCGTATCGTCTGCCACGGAAGTAAGATGGGCATCACCATCATAACAGACTGTATCAAAAGTGGTTATAATCCTACAAGCATTGGCAATATCCGTCCGTAAGTGAATAAACATCGTGTCCTCAGGGTCTGCAAGAAGGTAGTCGCAGTGACCGTCATTGATACCGGCTGGATAGATTTTGGCTGGGGAACGAGTTGAAAACGTGTCGGTCACTGTTATGCCCGAAGGAGCGGAATATTGCCGCAGACTGACTCTATCGACGGTGGCGAAAGCAACAGAAAATCGGATGTCTCCAGATGTTGCGTCACTGTGCGGCGTGAAATACACTTCCATCACCTCGGCTGGGCAGACCGTCGTGTCGGGTGAAAGCTCAAGTGTAGGGGCAGGTAGGACAGTAAGATAGATGCTGTCGCGAATCTCGCCCGCACAGCTTGTCTGGCGGATTTTCACATGATACCACCCACCGCTACTGCCTCGCGGCACATACACGTAGGGGTCGGAAGTGGTCGCACTGAAACCGTTAGGTCCCGACCATTCGTACTGCCATATATCGCCAATAGCCAGCGCATGAATCTGCAATGTAGAGCCCTCGCAGGCAGTTGTCTCCGTCAAACCGCCGTCAAACCACAATTTCTGCAAACCCGCCATCACACTCGGCTGGAAATTTACATGGAAATAGGCATTGCAGGAGTCCTGAACCAGACAAGAAAGCGTCTGGTCGCTGTGCATAGGCACATCTTGAAACACTCCTGTATTGTTGATTGCCAGAATGTCACCTTGTTTGTCCGGCTGGTCGTAGAGCGTATAGGTGTAGGGCGGAATACCGTGACCGGCACGCACCCAGGCACTGCCCTCCATGGAAGAAGCATCGCAAAGCACCGCCACCGCCTCTTCAAATTCTACCGTGGCAGCGTCCAAGAGAAAGGTATCCTCATAACAAATGTCGGCCGAACAGACATCCACAGAGATATTCGGGCATATTCGCAATATGTAAGTTCCTGGTATTGAGAATGTAAATTGCGGCGTATAATATTCTTCTCTCCCTATGAGCGACGAAATCGGGGCATCGACTATGATAGTCTTCATCGAAACACCTTGATAAACAGTATCTTGCGGAAGCCCCGTCTGTGGGGAGGTGTTCGTCCTGACCCACTCGAATCCCCCATGGGTGTACGAAATTTTCAAATTACCGCAATCTCGCTCCACAACGCACTCAACCTCCTCCGACAGCCGCATCTCCATGTGGTCACCAAATGCAACCTCCTCTGAAACACGCTGTACACCGCAAAAGGTGGTCACTTCAAACTCGTAAGGACCCGAAGGCAGACAGTAATCACTGATAATCAGCGACAAACCATTGGCACCACCCGTTATGGCCGCCGTATTCACAACACTGTCCCGCACCACCGTCCAACTCCTGTCAGCAACATGATACACCGCCTCAAAGTTGTAGAAGTTATTTAACGGACTGCGTACCAACCGAATAACCGTGCTATCAGGCAAACTTCCGAAATCGGTTTCGCGATACACCCGCACCATACGCGGACCAGTGCAACATTTGCCCCCTTCGTCTTTATAACTGATCTGCCAACAGACCGCATTTCGAGTGACATCATGCATAAAACGAAGTGTGTCAAAGGTGTTATAAAGTTCGCACCCTTTGCCGTCGAACAATCGGCGCTCTACAGGAATGACTAACATTGAATCGGCCGAAACCCCATAAAAATGGCGCACATCCACGTCCGTAAGATAAGATCTGGCCGTGATTGCCGTCACTTCATCCCGCTTGATGACCGCCCCCGTGCGCGTGTCCGTATAGACCCACGTCAGCGGGTGCGTGTAATGGTAACGATAGAACTCGTCGTCAGCGTTTTCGGTATTTTTGTCCGGAAAATATTGCGGTGAAGCCCCCTCCTTGTAATAATAGATAGAATAGTCATTCCGGTGCCAATACGAAACGCGCACACATCCGTTCTCCTCCATCCGGATAGAGTCAACAACATCGGAACTGTCTTTCGCAAAATAGTTCTCATTCGGCTTAAAAACCTGAAAAGTTTTATTGAGGGTGGCTGAACCGCAACCCGACATCTGGTACTCGAACTTGATATTATGTCCCCAAAGATCGCAATATTTTCCGACCGCGCTGACCGTATCATACAGATAGACATACCTACCGACGACTTTGGTGCTATCAGGGATAGGGTGCCAATCGCCAAGCAGCGTATCATCGAAAGTGAAACGGTAACGAGCATATTTGGGCAGAAAAGCGAACAACTCGTTGATCGGCGCACTGTAATCCGCACAAATTCTCACCACATTGCTGTCAGCAAAATTGCCGGATGAAGCGAATACCCCAATGGAGCTCGGGGATCTCAACGTGAATTCATCCACGGTCTCTACCATGTCCGGAAGTCCGTACCCGCAACCGTCCTCCACATGGAACGACCAATCGCCGCCGGGCAAGCTGTCGATAGAGTAATAATCGATGTAATTATAGGAATGTTCAACGGTTCCATCATACTGTCGGTCATCAAAAACGACCGTGCGGATTATATCGCCGCTGTTATTATCGCGGACCGTCACCGTATAGGGAAACTGGCCATAGAGAATGCGCAGTTGCACGCGGCCGATATTCTCGCAAGAGATGGTAAACAGCGTACCTGCGCTTTGTCGATTGAACCGCGCTTCAAACGGAACAATCGCCGCCGTAGGTTTTTGGTAAGAGGTGGCGATAGTGATCACGGTCTGCGTATCTACCCGCGCATAACCGCCATCCCCGTCGGCCAACAAGCCTTCAACGCCCACGATATAGGTACCGTAATTAACTGTCAACGTGTCAGTTCCGCCAGCATAGTACCAGCCCGCATAGTGCGCTGAATCCGCCTCGGTCAGCTTGAAATAGACGCGTACCTGTGTCAACTGGGGTGGCAAACTGTCCAGCACCGCTCCGACACTGTCCGTCAAGGCATAGACCACCTTACCATTATTGTAGCAAGTAGCATCCAACGATGAAAAACGGACTTGAAACCCGTTGGTCCCTTGCGCGAAAGCAGCTGTCGCCAGCCATCCCGACTGAATCATCAGTAGAAAAAGTAGCATTTTCTTCATAGTGCAGATTTTTTATGAATTAATTGTAAATAAGATTGTATAAATACGCTATAGTCAGAAAGTTATGATATTTAAATAATCGGTCAATTTCGACGATGAATAATCGGATTTTTGTCCTTCCCGAATCAAGAGGACTGCTATTTTAACTATTAATAGTAAATTTTTCGTCATTTCACTTCAATTTTCACTGCGGCAAAAATATAAAAAATCCCAATCGATACACCTATGTTGTTAAATTATTTTTTAATTTCATTTTTTAACTATTAACTGTTAAATTTTAAGTGCACGTTTTTTTGGAAAACTGGACAGGAAAATCGGGTTTTCAGCTTGGCCGGATTCGATTTCGGGTCAAAACTGCAAACCTGACATGTCATTTTCCTTGAAAAAAAGCAAAGGGCAGAATTTTGTGCATCGAAAAATATAACTAAAAAAAACGTATTTTTGCCGCTCGTAAGAGATAAGAAAATAGGAATATGAAAAGAGTTTTTTGGATAGTTTTCGCCATTTTGATGAGCGTAGCGCTACGGGCGCAGAGTGTTGCGGACTATGAATCGGACGGAATGGAGTGCACCTCGATCACGGTCGGAAAAAAGGCTTCGGCAGATGGTTCGGTGATGACCTCTCACACCGACGACAGCCACCGCTCGCGCACGAACATATACGTGACGCCCGAGCAGGACTACGAGCCTGGTGCCAAACAGACCCTCTACAAGCGGCAGTGGGCCAAAAAGCAGCTGCCCGGTCAGATGTTGCGTTACGACAACATCCCCGTGGGCGAAATCCCGCAGGTGGAGCACACTTACCAGTTCCTCAACACCGCTTACCCCTGCGTAAACGAGGCTCAGGTGGCCATCGGTGAATCGACTTTCGGCGGCCGTCCCGAGCTGAAGTCCGACAGCGGCCTAATCGACTGCCAGCGACTCTGCATGTTGCTGCTGCAAAGGTGCTGCACGGCCCGCGAGGCTATCGAAACTGCCGGCGTGCTGCTCAAAAAATACGGTTGGATTGACGCGGGCGAATGCTTGACCATCGCTGACAAGGACGAGGTGTGGCATTTGGAAATCCTTGGTCCCGGCAAAGGCAAAGTGGGTGCCGTGTGGGCGGCCCAGCGCGTGCCCGATGACCATGTGGCCGTCAACGCAAATGCCTCCACAATCCGCGAAATAAACCTCAAGGACAAAGACTACTTCATGGCATCCGATAATGTCTATTCACTGGCCCGCGAGAACGGCTGGTGGGACGGCAAAGAGACCTTCCGCTTCGCATACGCTTACGCACCGCAGACCCGTACATCGATGGCCTGCCGCCGCCGCGAATGGCGTGTTTTCGACCTCCTGGCCCCCTCCCTCCACCTTGACCCCAACGCCGAAAACTACCCCTTCTCCGTGAAACCCGATACGCTTGTCACTCTCGAAAAGATGATGTGCGTCTTTAGAGACTACTACGAAGGGACCCCCTACGATATGCGCAAAACGCTGACGGTCACCGACCAAGACGGTAAAACTGTCATATCCCCGATGGCCAATCCGTTCATGAAACTCGATGAACTGAAACTGCACCGTATCAACGGCGGCTGGAACGAGCGCGGAGAACGCAGTATCGCCGTACATTTCACCGTTTATGCTACCATCATCCAATGCCGCAACTGGCTGCCCGATGAAGTCGGAGCCCTCTGCTGGTTCGCCCTCGACAATGTGGCTTCTTCCATCTATGTACCTATCTACGCAAACGTTACGGATCTTCCGTCAACCTACAAGACCGACGGACGCCTCACCGGATTCAGCAAAGAAGCAGCATGGTGGGCCTTCAACCGCGTGGGCACCATCGCCGCACAGCGCTGGGGTGACATGCACGTGATGGTGGACAACGTGTGGCAACCCCTTCAGAAAGAGTTCATCAAAGAGCACTTTGTCATCGAACAGCAGGCTATGGATCTGATTAACAAAGATATGTACGACGAAGCTGTTCAAGTTTTGACCAACTTTACGGACATCTGCGGCAACGAAGCCGTGGAACGCGCTTGGAAACTCGGCGATGAACTCTGGACCACCTTCGACGGCCAATGGTAACCACCTAATCACAGTTCACTGATCACTAATAATAAAATGACAGAAACAATCCCCATTTACGAAAAGAAACTCCAAATCCCATCCTATTTTGTGGATGGGGACGCCAAACTGACGGTGAGCTCGTTGTTCAGCATCCTTCAGGAGATGAGCGACAATCATGCATCCCTCTTGGGTGCGGGTTGGCACGAACTGCGGGAGCGGGGGTACTTCTGGGTCATCACCAAAATACAACTGGTTATCAATCGGTTACCGAAATGGACAGAAACCGTCCTGATGCGCACCTGGGTCAAAAATTCCGCAGCGGCCACCTCCCCTCGTGACTACGAGATGGTGGATGCGGAGGGCAACGTGCTCATTGCAGGAAGCTCAATCTGGGCCATCCTCGATATTGCAGAAAGTCGTCCGCAGCGCATGAGCATGTTCGATGGCTGCTTCCTGCCGCAGGAACGCAACGCAATCGACCGCAAACCTCCGAAAATCAGCGCATTGATAATTCCCAACGAGCCGCATAATCGCAAAGAGGTAGTTCCCTCCGATATTGACATCAACCGTCACGTCAACAATGCCCGTTACATTCAGTGGGCATTCGATGCCGTGAGTGAAGAATTCCGAACCAAGCACCGTATCTCCGGCGTAACCGTTAACTTCCTGTCTCAAGCCAAATTAGGTGATCATTACGCCACCTACAGCGAACCCCTTTCCGAAACCTGCCTCCAAACCACGCTCTACTCCCCCGACCACCGCACCGAATACTGCCGCCTCCTCACCGAGTGGACCCCCATTGAACCTTGAACCTTAAACCATATAACCTTTAACAATGTACCTCAACGAAAGCTTGTTCTCAGATTTCCTGAAAGTCAAAGAGATCCTGTGGGTTGGCATCAACTTCTCGAAAGCGAAGTTCACCCGCTCGGGCTTCGACTTCACCCAGGAGAGCCTGCAGCACATTCTTCACGAATGGAACATGCTGATTTTGAATGACCAAAAGAAGTACGACATTCGCATGAGCTTTCGTAAACCTGTGATGCAATACAACCTAAGCACCATCACCAAATTAAATAAGTCATTAAAGGTCAACGATATACTCGCGAATGTGATTTCTTCGAAGCACGTCTATTCGGACGAACAGATGCGCAAATATGCCTCTTCTTTAATGTTGCCGACCACTCTTCCCTACGCACTGATGTTTGTGATAGAATCTTTCGACTCAACGGTGAAAACCGCCGCCATCTGGGTGGTCATCACCCAAACGGAAACCCATGAGGTCGTCCTCTGCGTGAAAAATCCTGCCGGCATCGGTACGCGAAATTACTGGGCCAGAACGTTTTACAATGTCTTTTACGACATCCAATCCAACACGTTCCGCCGCTGGGAGAACATGGTACAGCAGTAATTCCCTTTCCTACATATATTATATATAGAGATTCGCGTCGCCGTAACTCAAGAAACGGTAGCCGTTGTCCAGCGCATGGCGGTAAATGCGATGCCAATCATCTCCTAAAAAATTGGAAATCAGCAATAAAAGGGTACTCTTCGGTTGATGGAAATTGGTAATCAGCCCATTGACAATATGCCGTTTATAGGTAGGCAAGATGATGAGGCGAGTGGCCGCCCGCAACATATCGGTATCCTGCTCTTCCAAAAAGTT
Organism: uncultured Bacteroidales bacterium; assembly: GCA_905235135.1. GTDB lineage: Bacteria > Bacteroidota > Bacteroidia > Bacteroidales > WCHB1-69 > F23-D06. The sequence goes on along the minus strand of CAJOKR010000006.1, from coordinate 63,081 downwards.
CAGGATGGCCGTAAGCGACTGATCCAGCGTTACTTCGTGAATAGCAGGATTCTCGTAGGTTTCCCATTGCTCCACCAAAAGCGGATTATCCAGCCCAAGGTGCAGTTTCGCCCCGACCACAAAAAGCGACTCCAACGTACGAGTGACTGTTGTACCAACTGCAATCAACTGTTTATCTCTGTTTTTCAATAATTTACGGATAAAATCCTCGGTGATCACAATCTTCTCCTCATGCATGAAATGACCACCGATGGTCTCAGAAGAAACAGGTTTGAACGTTCCCGCGCCCACATGTAACGTAACATACTCGGTTTCAACACCTTTTGAAACCAATTTCGCAAGCAGATCGTCCGTAAAGTGCAGACCGGCTGTAGGAGCCGCCACAGAACCGTCATGCTTGGCATAAACCGTTTGGTAACGTTCTGTGTCACTATCCTCTGCGGCACGACGAATATAGGGCGGAAGCGGCACCTTTCCGTATGCCTCTATCCATTCGGCAAAAGAGACTTCCGCCTCATCCCAGGTGAACGTGACCTCAAATGTGCCCTCAACGGCCTCCCCGCGTTCTGCACGTATGTGGATAACCCGCTCATCCAACGGCACTTCGATATCAATCGGATGCTTCCATTTGCGGGCATTCCCCACCATGCACTTCCAAGTCACGCTGCCCGACAAGGTAAACGCGACAGCAGGATCAGAAGTGGGTTTCAGCGGCTCCAAACAAAAGATTTCGATAGCCGCGCCGGTAGCATTATGGACCAGCAACCGTGCATGAATCACCTTAGAATTATTGAAGACAATCCAGTGGTTTTCCGACAAAAAATCGGGCAGATTGTGAAAAACAGAATCGGTAATTCCACCATCTTTCGTATTGTAAATCAACAATTTGGAACTATCCCGTTGCTCAGCGGGATAGTAGGCAATACGCGACTCCGGCAACGGGTAGTCGTAGTCTTCTATGCGGATATTTTTATTCGGGTCATTCATGGCGGCAAAAGTACAAAATTATTAACAATTTTTAACTTGACAAGTGCTTTTTCGCGTCGTATCTTTGCCGTTGAAACAAAATTAATAAAAAATGAAAACGAAACAAATATTGAAAATATTGGTTTTCAGCTGTTTGAGCTTGATAATAAGCAAACCTTGCGGGGCGCAGGAGTGGATGATGCGCGCTCATATTGTAGAGAAATCTGCGGAATCTCCTGCGCTTGGCTGTTTCACACCCACGTTTGCCGGAGTACATTTCCGAAACGACTTCGGTACCAAAGAGATGATGTTCACCAACGCCGAAGGAATGTTGGCGTTGCAGAAAAACAGGCTGCTGTTTTCTGTAACACACTACGGCTATGCTAATTACGGAGAACTGAAATTATCCGTCGGCTACGGGCGGAACTTCGGCGACCGCTTCGCCATGACTGCCCGGATCTTCTACCTGATGGCCCACGCACGGGACTATCCGGCCAGGCACTCCCTCTGTACAGACTTTGCCATCGCATGCCGAGCCTCACCAAAACTTCTGTTCGATGCCTCGGTCTATAACCCGTTTATGATGCGCTACGGAATTGTAGGTCAAGATGTTATCCCGTTGAAATTCTCCATCGGGTGTATTTACACGCCTATACGCAAGCTACTGCTCTCCCTCGCCATGTCGAAAGAGCTGCCCGGCGGCTGGGTAGTGGACTGTCGGTTCACGACCCAGCCCGTACCGCCACTGATTCTCGCCGTTGACTGTTCCAACCTCCGATTAGGCATCTGTGTCGGATGGCAGTTCCGACGGTTCCTGATTTCCGCCCAAGCCACCTGGCACTACCGCATCGCCGTTTCCCCCGAAATAGGAGGATTCTACTTCGATGCAAACTAATCTCCGCATATTTCCGCAATAAAAAGACAAAATGATGAAAACAAAAAGAATAGCATTCGTATTGACCGCAATTATACTTTCGACTCTCCCTATTTCGCAAACTTTCGCGCAGCAAGACTCCACCCTGTTTATGGACAGCACTTTAGAGACTTGGGAGGCTCAAACAGAAGCATTGGAGGACGTTGAGAACGTGACCGAAGACCCGCTCGAACGGTTGGAGGAGTCCCAAAGCAGTGGCCGCCCAAACCTCAACGACCTGAAATACGAAACCGCCGTCAAACTGCTGAAACTAACGGATTATCAGTATTATCAGCTGCAATTGTACATTGAGACTTACGGACCGCTGTACAGCATCTATGAGATCCCCTCCATCGATGGATTCTCCGTTGAGGAGATGCGACGGCTGGCAACCGTAACGATAATCGCACCACCCCCGAAAGGGAGACCCTCATTCCGCGAACTGATACGCTCGTGCAAGAATGTGTTTTGGGTGCGCTACGGGCAAATCGTGGAGCGGCAGGCTGGTTATGACACCTCTCGCGCAAACCACTATGTCGGGTCGCCGGCGCATCTGCAGTTCCGCTACGATTTCAGCATCCGGCAGCACTTCGGATTTCGAGTGGCAGGGGAAAAAGATGCAGGCGAGGCATTCTTCCGCGGCGACCAGAAACAGGGCTTCGACCACTATTCGGGATCCCTCTACGTGAAGAACATCCGATGGCTCAAGTGTGCCGTTTTGGGCGACTACCGGCTGAATTTCGGGCAAGGGCTGGTACTCGGTTCTTCGATGATGTCAGGAAAAGGGGGCGGGGTGTCAGCGGCAAGACGCTTCAGCGACGGAATCCGACCGGTGGCAACGACCAACGAGAGCGAGCTTTTCCGTGGGGTGGCGTTCACATTGGGTAATGCCCAATGGTCGGGGAGCGGCTTTGCCGGAGCTATCACCGAAAGCAACCACACAGCATTCGGCGGGGCAGTCACCTACCGACAGGCGCAGTTTTCGCTAAACGCACTGGCTGTCTGCTACGGGGAATACTCCGACAGCGCAACTGCCAGGGAAAAATGGCGGTCGTTGGGGCAGCCAAAGCAGGTAAATGCAGGGCTGTCGTACCACGCGCTCGCAAGGAAAGTACTGCTGTTCGGGGAAGCTGCCGTCAACGAAAAAGGCAGACCTGCCGTACTACAGGCCGCACTCATCCCCGTGGCACCCATATTCCAAGTGGCAGCATTGCTGCGATACTACGCCACCGGCTACCAGTCGCCCATGGGCAGCGGATTCCGAACCTCATCGGGCGACTGCGGCGAGTTTGGTGCGTACCTCACTGGACACCTCGTCCTGAACCGACGGATCGAGGCTGACCTCTATTGCGACTACTACCGACTCCGCTGGCTGAGCTACCTCACGGATGCACCCGTACAAGGGATGGATGCGGGACTGTCGCTGTCCTGCCATTTGCCCGGGAAAAACTTACTGTATGCCCGCTATCAATGGCGGACCAAGCCCAAAAACGAAAGTAACGACATCTATCTGCACCGTCTGCAAGAACAGAGCCGTCATCGGTTCCGACTGCAATGGACATGCGCTCCCCTACCCTGGTTAAACACCAAGACTGAGGTCAGCATGGTGCTCAACAAAGGTCCCGATGAAACAAAACGTTGGTACAAAGGGATTCTGATGTATCAGGATTTGGCGTTCAACTGGAAAAAGCCCCAACTCAGCGTGCATCTGCGCATTGCCTATTTCGATACCGACCGTTACGACGAACGGCTCTATGCCTACGAAAATGATGTCTATTACGCCTTCACCGTCGGCTCATACTACTATCAGGGGATGAGGGGCTACCTGTTGCTGCGCTACAAAATCCAGAACTTCAGCATCTGGTTCCGAATAGCCCGAACGCACTATCTGAACAAAAACGACATTAGCAGCGGCCTGACCTACATTGACAAACCGCACAAAACGGAAGTGAAGGTTCAGTGTCTATACCGGTTCTAGAGAATCAGGTCCTTGACAGAATTATGGATATCAAGTTCGCGGGCAATGCCAAGCAGCACATTGTCGATTTTGTCCTTGACGAACTCTTCGGATTGGATAAGGTGGAGGTTAGGATGTTTTTCCCAGGCCTTGATCAGATTGTCATCCACCGCGATGGCCTCCGCCAAGGTCTCTTCCATGCGGGCGGAATTGTTGCTCAAGGTGTAGCTATTGGGAGCTCCTTTCGCGCTGGTGCACAGGTGGAAGACCGCCTTGTAGCGGCTCATCAGTTCCTCCTCTGTATGGCCAGTTTCATGGAGCAAGCGTTGCCAATCGGCGGGATCCATGTAGGCTGAAATGTCCATCGCACCACGGTCGTTGACGATGAGGCCGGGTTTCCCCGTCGCCTCAGCAATTTCGTAGAACGATTCCTCCATCTGCAGCAGGAACCGCAGCATACTCTTGTGGATCTCGAAGTAGAGGTTCCGGTCCTGAGTCAGGAAATCGGCACCAGCCTTGATGAACAGCGTGGGGGCCTCAGGCAGCGTGAAGACGGCATATCCCAATTTGTTGAAAAACTCCTCCACACGTTCGTTGGTGGTGGTCTTGCCGGCGCACGGGCCGCCGGTGAGCACAATCTTGGTGATCATAGGGGCAATTACTTTTTTGAATGGCGCGGCAAAAGTACACAAAAAACGGATATAAACGCCATCTACGCTGACATGAAGAACGGAAACTAACCCATCACCTTCATCTCACACCGCCCGCAGTCGAACTCCAAACGGAAACGACGCTTGCCGGAAACGAGATAGAGCGGATCTTTGGGTGATTTTGCCGTATCGGGACCCTTGCGGCACCAGCCCAGCTCGTACCGCAGACAATACTTGCAGGTCATCACGGCCTTGCCGGCGTAATCCTCCGTCTTGTCTAGACCATACTCGATTTCCGTCGCACCAAAATCGGCATAGACAGCCTTGTGCGCATCGTTGGTGATGTTGCGCAGATAATCAGCTTTCTGGAAAAGCTTCTCAGGATGACAATCCCGATGAGCATCTATGGGGTGAAAATGTCGTATGCGCTCTGCCTTTAGCTGCTCCACTGCCCTGTTTTTCAGCTCGTTGATAAAGCCAACCCGCAAAAAAGCAGTACACTTCGGAATTGTAATGGTTTGTGCTTCGAACGGGGTGTTGCCTAATTTCGATAGTGAGGTGCGTAAAGTCTCTACCATTTTCTCAGGCTGCTGCGCGGGAGACAGCTCCGTATTTTCCTCCACTAAGACCGAGCAACCATCCTCGTCGGTCATCGTAAGCATCACACCCTCAGCGCATTCCTCGAATAAAATATCCACCGCAATCTTCCGTTCTGCCGTTTTTCCCGATAATACCTTTTCGAACGCCTTGTCAATATTTCTATACAACGTCACTTTGTCGAACATTGACAACGGCTTCTGCGGGATGATGCGGTTGCCTTCCACGCCGTTGACCAAAAATCCTTCCAGCTCACCATCGTTGTTGATGAAACACAGACCGTCGCCATTGTTAATTGACGATTGGTTAGAATGATCAATATAATATTTCCCATTTCGATGGATAAGTGAGCCGATGGGTTCCCCGATAGCCTTGGGCGTATCTAAAGAGGCCATTGTTTCACGCTGTCCATCTATGAAATACGGGGTGTATTCTCGGTTAAAGGTCTTGTGCAAATCAGGGGTGAAGAAAAAACGGGTAACTCCGCTGCCAACCCGCTGGTACTCTGGATGCCCGCCCAAAATAGCATCCAGCTTCTGCCGGTAAAAGGCAGTTACATTCTTGACGTAACTCTCGTTTTTCAAACGGCCTTCCACCTTGAAGGAGACGATGCCTGCTTTTAGCATCGTTTCGATATAGTCGGCACGACACATATCCTTCAACGAAAGCAGATGTTTGTTGTGTATCAGCGTCTTACCGTCAGCACCTTGCAGGTCGAAACGGGTGCGGCAAATCTGGGCGCAAGCACCTCGGTTGCCACTTCTCCCAGTCATCATCCGGCTGATGTAGCACTGTCCGCTGTAACATACGCACAATGCCCCATGCACAAACGCCTCCAATTCGATATTCGTCTGATTGTGAATATCTTGAACAGTTTGCATATCCATCTCCCGCGCCAAAACCGCACGGGTAAAGCCTAACTTTTCCAAAAACTGGATGCGCTCCAACGAATGGTTATGGCATTGCGTGCTCGCGTGCAAGGCGATGGGTGGAATGTCAAGCTTCAACAGACCCAAATCCTGAATCAAAACCGCATCAACCCCAATGTTGTATAGCCCCCAAAGCAACTTTCGGGCAGATTCCAACTCGTTGTCATACAGCAACGTATTGACTGTAACATGCACTTTCGAGCCGTAAAGGTGTGCATGTTTCACCAACGATTCAATATCTTGCAGGGAATTGCCGACAGCCTGCCGTGCCCCAAATGCCGGCGCACCCGTATAAACGGCATCCGCACCATGGTTGATGGCCGTCATTCCGCAAGTCAAATCCTTGGCGGGCAAAAGAAGCTCTATCTTACTCATCGGCAAAGCGTTTCGCCTTCAACGGAAACTGTTCGGCCAGCTCGCCGGAATAGTAAAAGTCGTTGCAGATCACCCCGAAAGTGTAAATCTGATCATGCACGGTAATATGGGAACCACCGCATTTCGGATCCGGACCGGGCTTGGAAGCTGCAAAACCGAGATTGAAAAGCGTGAACAGAATATCGGGACGGTTCACAATGTCGTAACCGGAACGTTTCCACTGTAACATCGTCTGGTGCAGGATACAGCCCGTGTAAATGTATGAGTACAAATGGTTTCGGTAGTTCGTCAGCCGGTTAAAACGCTCGCTCTGGTGGTCCGCAGTTTGGAAATCAAGGATATGTTCATAAGGCTTGCCCATGTAGAAGATGGAGGCAGTGTCGGTGAGGTTGCGCTCTACCTGCATGGCCGTAAAATCCTTGATGCCATTGACGCCCAACGAGAATTGCGACTGCACCGAAAGCACCTTCATGGGACCGAGGTAGCGTTTGTACATCTCACGCTTGCTGTTGAAAAGCCGCACCTGCTCACCCACGAGACAGCCCACGATGAGACGGGGTTCCACACCAGTGAGACGCGCTGCCTCGTAAATCACAGCCGTATCTTTCAGGATAGCAGCTTTCAGCGCAGGCCATGCCGAATCGTTCATCCAGGGAATCACGTTTCCCTCGAAAGACTTCATCTTATTGGACTTCAGGATATTGTTAATATCCGCATTCATCTTTTGATAAGCCGCAGCATGTTCATCGTCTTGCATATACATATTGGCGGCGTAAAGCATCTCGCTAATCGCTGTGGGACGATCACTGAACTGCGCAGCATTGAAGATTAGGTCAGCATTCTTCGGGTAGAAGTGCCGGAAAACGGACAGTGAACGGTAATCCGTGAGAATCTGCTCCTGACTGTCCACAGAATCCGAGCGCGATGTATATTTCTGGTTTTCAGAAAGGTAACGATTGTTTTGGTCGGCACCTCCCTTATTATTGGTAAACCCCAGCTCATAAAACGCCCATGCGCCGAGGATGCCCGCACCCACCAGCGCAAAGAGGTGTAATACAATAAGATAGAATTTGGTACGACCCTTCAACCGTTTCCACGATTTCCACAGGGAACGCTTCTTGCGAACCTTTTTGGAAGCTTTTTGGGACGCGTTATCAGATGATTGTAGAGACGCGCCTTGGCACGTCTCTACAGAGGAATTCGTCTCTTCCATTTCGTCTTTCGACCTTAAATCTAAAACTATAAACCCTAAACCTTACACCAAATTCGCAAATCCCATGAACGCCATAGCCAGAATGCCGGCTGTAATGAGCGCGATTGGCACACCCTTCATACCCTTGGGAATCTCCACCAGTTCGAGTTGCTCGCGCAGACCGGCGAAAATCGTGATGGCCAAGGTGAAGCCGATAGCAATAGCAACAGCATACAACGTGTTGTCAATCACAGAGAAACCGTGGCCGGGGATGATGGTCTGCTGAGTCACGTTGATGGCGACACCTAAGACGGCGCAGTTGGTCGTGATCAGCGGCAAGAAGACACCCAACGCACGATACAGCGACGGGCTAACCTTCTTAAGCATGATCTCCACCATCTGTACCAGGCTGGCGATGACCAAGATGAAGACGATAGTCTGCAGGAAAGTGATGTCGAGCGGCACCAGGACATACTTCTGCAGCAGCGAGGTGACCAGCGTGGCCAGCGCCATGACGAACGTGACCGCCGCACCCATGCCAAGGGCAGTGTTCACCTTGCTGGAAACGCCCAAAAACGGGCATATACCAAGGAACTGCACCAAAATGATGTTGTTGACCAGTACAGCTCCGATTATCATCAATATGTATTCCATTGTTCTATTATTTCGTTGATTTATTTACTGTTTCTTATTTGCCACCTCCATTCCGTCCGACGACAGGAGGACGGAATCTCAGACTGGCAACGGCTTGATGCATCTTTTCGCAGCCTTTTGTTTCTTCTTTTCTTCGTTTTTATTCACGATGAACCGCACTGCGGCCATCACAAAACCAAAGACGAGGAATGCGCCGGGAGCCAGCACGAAAATCAGGATGTGGTATTCGGCGGGGATGAATTGGAAGCCCATGATGGAGCCAGAGCCCAGAATCTCACGGATAGCGCCGATGAGCGTCAGCGCGATGGTGAAACCGATACCCATGCCAAGACCGTCGAGCAGGGAATCGAAAACGGTATTCTTGTTGGCGAAAGCTTCCGCACGACCCAGCACGATGCAGTTCACCACAATCAACGGGATGAACACGCCCAGGCTGGCAGACAGAGACGGCAGGAAACCCTGAATCAGCAGGTCGATCATGCTCACGAAAGTGGCGATGATGACAATGTAGCTCGGGATACGCACCTTGTCGGGAATGACGTTCTTCAGTGCCGAAATGAGCATATTGGACATCAGCAGCACGAAGGTCGTGGCTGCGCCCATACCCAAGGCATTGGTCACCGAAGTGGTGACAGCCAGCGTCGGACAGCAGCCCAACACCAGAATCAAGGTCGGGTTTTCTTTGAAAAAGCCCTTGGTCAATATGTTTAATTTGCTGTTACTCATGATAATCCTCCTTTACTTTCATGAAAATGTCGTAAGCGCGCTGCACCGCATCGCAGTAGGCACGTGACGAAATCGTGGCTGCTGTAATAGCATCCACATCGCCACCGTCTTTCTTCACAACCAGCTGGTAATCAGCAGGATTCTGATGATTGAACTGCAGGGCGAAGTCGCTCTTGTCTTTGTTGATTTTGTCACCCAGACCAGGAGTTTCACCCGCTTTGAGCACCTCCGTATTCACGATAGCACCCTCCGCGTCGAAACCGACCATCAGGTCGAAGCGGCCCGCAAAAGCCTTTTTGGTATAGGTCTCGATACCCGCACCACAAAGTTCGCCGTCCTTACCAATAGCCAAATGGACGGGAATTTCCTCATTATCGGCATCCATAATCACGGTATCGAGAACGGTACCCTCATATTCGGGAAGCACCGCCTGCAGGGCTTTCTCTTTCTTCTCACGCTGACCCTGTTCGATAGGTCCTTTGGTGAGGGCATAGACGCCGGTAAGGGCCAATGCCGCTAAAAGCGATATGCATGTCAACACAATCGCCAGTCTCCAGATAGAATCTTTCTTTTCTGCCATATCGATAGAATTTTAGGGTTAGTGGGCGAATTGTTTCGGTTTGAAGCCTTTGTTAATCAACGGCACCACAGCGTTCATCAGCAGGATGGAGAAGGAAACGCCCTCAGGGTACGCGCCGAAAAGACGGATGATGATGGTGAGCAGACCGCAGCCGCAGCCGAACACGATCATCCCCCACGGGGAGGTCGGGGAGGTCACCATATCGGTGGCCATGAAGCAGGCGCCAAGGATAAGACCGCCAGCAAGCAGGTGGATCATCGGGTTAACATACTCAGCAGGGTTCACTAAATGGAAAATACCGGCCACCACAAACACCGTTGCGATGAATGACACGGGAATGTGCCATGTGATGATGCGCTTCCAAAGCAGGAAACCTGCGCCGATGAGCAGGGCGATGGCCGAAACCTCACCGAAACTGCCGCCCATCTGCCCGAGAAGCATGTTGGCGTAGGTCGGGAGCTGGCTCAAATCGCCACCTTCCTTGATGATACCAAGGGTTGTGGGTCCCGTGATGGCATCGGCGAAATGGAAACTCCAGAGCGGAGTCGGCACCGGCCAAGAGGTCATCTGCACCGGGAAAGCGATCAACAGGGTGACACGTGCCACCAAAGCCGGGTTGAAAGGATTGTGGCCCAGACCGCCGAAGGGCATCTTCGCAATACCGATGGCGACAAGCGCACCCACCACCATGATCCAAATCGGCAGGTTGGAAGGCACGTTGAAGGCCAGCAGCAGACCCGTGACCACGGCCGAACCGTCGTCAATACTCGGCTTCTGATGCAGCATGAAACGCTGGATGAGATACTCGAACAGCACGCAACATCCGATGGAGACGAGTGTGAGGATGATGACGGGCAGCCCAAAATAATAGACAGATACCAGCAACGCCGGCACTAAGGAGAGAACCACCGACCACATGATCTTCTTCACAGACTCGTCACTGTGCACGTGCGGTGATCCCGAAATGTGTAACAATTTATCCATTGTGGTTTATTTTATTTGTTTCTAAATCGACGAAGTAAAACAAGCTGCAAAAGTACTTTTTTTTTGAATACGATGTGTTTTTAAAACTAATGTAGGGTCGTCATATTGTGGCGGCCCTACATTATATGTATTCGGCAGAAATGCCAATGCTCCTATCGAATGAGCGTCACCGTTCCTGTTTTCACCATCATCTCGTCGGGAGTGCCGATGCGTGCGTAGTTGATTTTCCAGAGATAGACACCCTGAGGAGCCGGCTTTCCACCAAAGGTGCCATCCCAACCCGTATCAGGATTGTTGGTGTAGAAAACTATCTCGCCGTTTCGGGCAAAAATGAAGAACTCATAATTCACCACATCGTTCACCCTGGGCAGGAATATCTCGTTCATGCCGTCCGTGTTGGGGGTGAAACCCGAGGGCACGTAGAAGGCGTAATTATCTTCCACAGGCACCACCTGAATAGTGTCGTCGCTGCAGCCCTCGCTGTTGGTGACCATCAGCCGCACGGTCATCAAGTCGCTCTCCTGCAGGTGATATGCGTGTGAGGGTTCCTCCACGTACGAGGAGTGCCCATCGCCGAAATTCCAGCTGTAATTGGTGATGTTCGTACCAGTAGAGAGGTTGAAGAAGAAAACCTCCTCCCCGTTTTCGGGCTCCGACGGACTGAAAGTGAAATCAGCATGCGGGTAACCGGCCACATGTACAACGTTCTCCATCACTAATGAATCATAACAACCGGGGGCTGTCGTCACCGTCAGCTTTGCCGTATAATAACCCTCGTCGGCCAGAGACGTGTGCAGGGTGACGGCCGAGTCAATATATGAATACGTACTGTCATTATAGATATTCCACAGCAGGGTGGCATAGTCGGGACTGTATTGCGCCTGCCACGTCACCGGAAGCGGCTGGCAACCGTGGTCAGGCGTGTAAGTGATGTTGATTTCGGGTCGCGGCACGATACTCACCTCCACAGTGGCAGTGTCGGTCATGCAGTGCCATGGATCATGGGCATATAGCTTGTAGATGCCACTCTGCGTAAGCTCGCACGCGGAAGCGATGCTCTCTGGATTAGCGACACCCTGGAGCGTGTCGCCTGCATTATTGAGCCATACATAAGAGACGGAATTGGAACCTCTCACCTTCTCCACCTCAATGTATTTGAATGTGTCACAGGCCGTGAAAGCGGTATCGCGCAACCGCACACTGTCGTTGGCACGCAGATGCAGGACAATCGTGTCATATCCGACAAAACGGTCCATCAGATCAGGAAAACCGTCACAACCTTGCGTCCTAATATACAGAATAGCGGTCTTCACCTGGTCTGGGTTCGAAAACTGCACCGACGGCAACATTCTCACATGCAGAGGCATAACCGTGTCCCCAGGCTGGTAAAAGAACGAGTTATTATCGACAGTAAGTGTGTCGAAAGTGCCTAAGGACACCTGCTCCACAATCACGGAATAATCCGTTCCCATCACTGCATCACCACCCCAGTCGATATTGATGGAGGTGTAGCCCGTAATAAACGGGTGCTCAATGGTACAATCCAAGTCCAGATTTCGGCAGTTTTGTATTAACGTGTCGCCACCCACCTCGGTCTCCCAGTTTTGCTCAACCTGCACTTTGGGACTGTAGAAACTGCCCTCCTCGATGAACACACCGGAATCCAAAGACTGGTCAGAAACATTACAGACCGCCAACTTCATGTGGTAGGTATTGCAGCCAAAAATAGTAGCGCAGGCGGCCAGTTTTGTGGTAAAACCACCGTAGTTAACACCATGATTATTGGCACCGTTACAGATGAAAAATTGCGGATTGGAAATAGGAGGGCTTCCTGGACCCGTTCCACTGGAATGTTGTCCGTGATTCACATTGTTAATAGATACTGGTGTACCATTGGGATTGGCTGCAGTGATAGTCCCTGGCACTATTGCAACATTCTTGTTACAAGGAAGATAGGTCACAGGATCAATGCCTCCTGTTAAAAGAAATGCAAACACATCATTGTATGAAGAATTGACCCAATAACAGTACTCCTCGGAAGCAAAAATGTAGTTAAACGCAAATGTATCGGCCATAGCCACGAAATCAAACTCCAAAGAAGCACAATTCGTGAGGGGATACCCGCCTGAATAAGAAGAAAGGTCGTTTTCCGTATAAATACTCGACAAACTGCCTGAAACAGCATTGGTAGTCAGGATAATGCCGTTAGAAATCGGGAACGAGGGGTTGCTGACGGTAAACGTGCCAATCTGCGGATAAGTCACATTGCCCGACTGGTTGTTGAACTTACCGTTCGAAATCGACACACCCTCACCCTCCACATGATGCTTGAGGATGGTGTCCACATGCTGCCCCAACAGCGAAGTTATGCTCTGTGCCTGCATCATGGTGACAGCTAAAAGAATAATCGTTCCAAGAAGAAACTTCTTCATAATCAATAATTTAAATATAACCCAAACGTCTCTTATCCTCTTTGTTTTTACCCATAACGAAAAAAGTCATAAATTGTGGCAACAATTATTCCACCTCGATTTCATCCACGAAAATCCAGGCCGGGAAGCCGTAGCCAGTATGGCCTTCCGGCAGCTGATGACCGTTGATTGCCACACGCACATAACGGGCACGCACAGGCTCGAACGGCAACTCATACCTCTGGATGGCACTCTCACTGCCCCACTCAGCCAAAGGATAATCGACATGCGCCACCTCTGTAAAGTTTTCCCCGTCGTCTGAAATGCTGACCACACACGACTGCGGGTTGTAAATCCAATCGTTGATATTGAGAATAGTGCTGAATGAAACCTTTTGGATGTCAGTCGGTTGTCGCAAATCTATGGTTGCCTCCAAAGGGGTGCCCCAGAAACCGAGCCAGCGGCCAGTCCGGTAGTTCTGACTGCCATGCAACCCATCAATGAGGGTGGGCGCGCCGTCGTAAGCATAGTTCTCGTGCGGCGGCTCCTTCAGCGTGATGGGCTTCATAGAGGATTTTGAAAATCGGAACTGGGTCTTGTATTCCGAAGTCTCGCCATCGGGACGGATCAAAATGGCCCGGAAGTCGGCATCTTTGCGAATCTCCACTGGATCGGTGTAGAGTTCCCCCTTCTTGGGGTTGCTGCCGTCCAACGTGTAACGAATTTCGCCGTCACCGAACTTGGAAAGCATCACCATGATACAGCCCTCCTCGTAGTCGGGCTCCACCTCCGCCTGCAAGTCGAAAATGTGGTGCGCATAGTGATACTCATACATATCGTACAGCTTCGCCATCTTGAAACACCGTTTCACAAAATCCTGATAATCGCGCTGTTGCGGCTTACACCATTGGATTTCGGCCAACGCAGCCATGCGCGGCAGGGCGTCATATTCCACATCCCGGAAACTATGCACATATTCGCCCCAAATGTTGGCCTGGACACCGATAATATGCTTCTTTTGCCGTTCATTGAGCTCATCGGGCAGCGGCTGGAACTTATAGACCCGCTCCACAGGCAGATAGCCGTCGGCAAAAACGGGTTCTTCCTCGGGCGTAAGCGACTGTCCCTGACTGAAATAGAGGTAATCGCCAGGGGTCATCACCACATCATGACCCTTCTTGGCCGCGGTGATGCCACCGGAAGTACCGCGCCAGCTCATAATCATCGCGCTGGGGCTGATGTTGCCTTCCAAGATCTCATCCCACCCGATGATACGGCGGCCACGGGCCTTCACCACCTTCTCCATACGGTTCATCACATAGCTCTGCAGGTAGTCCTCGGCAGTAAATTTGCCATCGTCATGCAGACCGAGTTCCTGAATCTTCGCCTGGCATTTCGGACATTCGTGCCAGCGGGTCTTCGGACATTCGTCGCCACCAATGTGGATGATGTCCGACGGGAAAACGTCCATCACCTCATTGAGAACATCCTCCAAAAAACGCATAGCCTGCTCGTTGCCAGCGCAAATCACCTCATCGGAAACGCCCCAGCGCCGCCAAACCTCGTAAGGACCGCCGGTGCAGCCAAAGCGCGGGTAGGCGGCCATCGCGGACTGCGTATGGCCGGGCAAATCGATTTCGGGAATAATGGTGATATGACGTTCGGCGGCGTAGGCCACCAGGTCGCGAAGTTCAGACTGGGTGTAATAGCCGCCATGACGGACATTGTCGTAGCTGTTGGTGTTGCGCCCAATCACAGTGCCTTTGCGCCATGCCCCCACCTTGGTCAGCCGGGGGTACTTTTTGATTTCCATACGCCAGCCTTGGTCCTCGGTAAGATGGAGGTGGAACTTGTTGATATTGTGCAGCGCAATCATGTCGATGTAGCGTTTCACGGAATCGAGCGGGATGAAATGGCGGCCCACGTCGAGATGCATACCGCGATAGGAAAACTGTGGGTAATCGGTAATCGTACCGGCGGGGAAGCGCACAATGTCAATTTTTTCGCCGGCGGGAATGCTCTTGCGGATGGTCTGGATGCCGTAAAAGACCCCGGAACGGTCGGCCCCGCGTATGACGATTTTGCCGGAGGAGATATCCATCCGGTAGGATTCGGGCGTTTTGCAGACGGCAGTGTCAAGAATCAGGTAGATGCCGGAGGCTGTCTGCTGCACCATCGGCTTAAGCTGGAGATATGCATGCAGGAAATCCGACAGGTACTCAGCGAGGAATTCAGCCTCACGCCGCAGCGAGTCAGATTCGGAGTAGAAGATGACGGTTGTTTCAGAAAGGTCGAAGGGGGCCGTCTTGTCCAACGCAATCTCTTTCGGCAGCGGGATGACCTGGTAATCAGCCTCCGCCACCCGCTGCTTGCAGCCGCCAAAGAGTGCGGCGCAAAACACTGCAGCCAGTAAAAGTCCTGCTTTTGCGAATGATTTTCCCATACTCGTCACAGTTTGCAATTGAATCTGCAAAAATACTAAAAATACTTTTTCCTTAAGCAGCCTCGAAGAGGCAAAATTTCAATAACCCCACACAAGCGGAGCGCAGTGTGAGGTCACCACACGGCACAAGCGGAGCGCAGTGTGGGGTCGCTGACAATCAGAAAAAATCGTATCTTTGCCGCCTAAAACAACCGAGTATGAATGGCAAAGTAATCATCGTTTCCGCGCCGTCGGGGGCCGGCAAGACCTCCATCGTCAAGCATGTGCTGAACTTCCTCCCCGAGCTGCGGTTCTCCACCTCCGCGACCACCCGTGCCATGCGCGAGGGCGAAGTCAACGGCCGCGACTACCATTTCCTCTCCGTCGAGGACTTTAAAAAGGGCATCCAGCGCGACGAGTTCCTTGAATGGGAAGAGGTCTATCACAACCAGTTCTACGGCACGCCCAAAAGCGAGATCCGCCGCATCTGGGACGAAGGCAAGGTCGTGATTTTCGACGTGGATGTGAAAGGTGGACTCAACATCAAGAAGTTTTTCGGCGACGACGCCTTGGCGATTTTCGTGGAACCGCCCACCGTGCAGGAACTTGAGAACCGGCTCCGCAAACGCGGCACCGAGACGGAGGAATCCTTGCGCAAACGGGTGGAAAAGGCCGAGTACGAGCTCTCTTTCGCGCCCCAGTTCGACAAGATCATCCTCAACGACAACCTGGACGAAGCCCGTGCGGAGATGCTCACCACCATCCAGGAATTCCTTGACAAAGAATGAGTTGCAAACCTAAGCATATCGCCATCATCGGGGCTGGCGCTTCGGGACTATTCTTTGCCCGCAAGCTGTCGGAGAACCCGCAGCTGCGTATCACCGTTTTCGAGAAAAATCGGCAGGTGGGTGCCAAGTTGCGTGCCTCGGGCGGCGGCAAGGCCAACATTTTCAACCGCGACATCCGACCCGAACATTACAACCAGCCGGAATTCATCGCGGAACTGCTACAACAGTATTCCCCGGAACAGCTTGAAAACCAGTTTGCGGCATGGGGGCTGGTGACCATTGCCGACGAAGAAGGCCGCGTCTATCCCGCCTCGCAGTTCTCCCAAACTGTGGTCGATGTGTTGACCACCTATCCGTCTGATAATGTGCAGCTTATCACCGATTCCAACATCCAACATATTGGGTATGAGAAAAATAAGTGGAAGATAAACGATCTTCCGACGCCCTTTGACACGTTGGTGCTGGCCTCGGGTTCCCCCGCCGGCATGATTCCCAAAAACCAGCGGAATTACAACCAATACCTACAGAACCTATCTCTGAAAATCAACCCGCTGCAACCTTCTTTATCGGGTTTTATCTTGAAAGATTATCCGAAGTCGCTGTCCGGCTGCCGCACAAAAGCCATTGCCTCGCTATATCAAGACAAGAAACTGATCCACAAGGAGTTCGGGGAAATTACTTTTAAGGATGACGGCATCTCCGGCATCGTCATTATGAACCTGTCGGCGTATTACCGCCGACTCCCGTCCATAAAGAACTGCCATTTGGAAATCAATCTCACCTACTGGGACGAGCATTTCGACATCAGCACATATCTAAAACGAAATCAATCGGTTACGGGTCTTCTTCACCCGAAGCTGGCCGCGCTCTATCAGCAAAAGCCGTTCCTTATCCAACAGTTCTCATTCCCCATCGAGGACACTTACCCATTGGACACGGCACAAGTCGCTCATGGCGGCATCGCCCTGTCGGAAATCGACAGCACCTTCGCCGCCCGAAATCACCGAAACCTCTACATCCTCGGCGAAATGCTGGATGTTGACGGGGTCTGCGGGGGGTACAATCTGTTTTTTGCGTTCGCTTCAGCAGGGGTTGCAGCAGAAAGCATCATGTAGGGTATCAACATACTGCCTTTCATGTCACACACAAACCCCACACTGCGGCTATCGCCTTGTGTGGGGTTATTTGCGCTTCGCGCGTGTTGCCTCTCCGAGGCTGCTTAAGGAAGAGTTTTAATTAATATTTTGGTGTGACCCCCATATTGTAGAACATAAACGAGAAGATGTCGGTCACCTCGTCGATGGTCTTGTCGAGGGGTTTGCCGCCGCCGTGGCCCGCGTTGCTCTCAATGCGGATGAGGTGGGGTTTGTCGCCGATGTCGCTGTTCTGGAGGGCCGCCGCGTACTTGAACGAATGGGCGGGCACCACACGGTCGTCATGATCGGCGGTAGTCACCAAGATGGCCGGATACTCCTTGCCGTTCTGGATGGAATGCAGCGGCGAATACTTATAGAGGTACTCAAACATCTCCTTGCTGTCCTCGCTGGTGCCGTAATCGACCGCCCAGTAGCGACCGATGGTGAATTTGTGGTAACGGAGCATGTCCATGACACCCACCTGCGGGATGGCCACCGCGAAGAGGTCGGGACGCTGGTTCACAACCGCACCGACCAGCAGACCGCCGTTGGAACCACCTTGCAAAGCTAACTTCTCCTTGCTCGTATAGCCTTGAGCGATAAGGAATTCCGCTGCCGCAATGCAGTCATCAAACACGTTCTGTTTCTGCATCTTGGTACCGGCCTCATGCCACTCCTTGCCATACTCGCCACCGCCACGCAGGTTTGCAATGGCCAGCACACCGCCCTGTTCCAACCAGGCGATACGGGTCGCGCTGAAACTCGGGGTGAGCGAGATGTTGAAACCGCCGTAACCATAGAGCAGCGTCGGGTTGTTGCCGTCCATCTTGATGCCCTTCTTGTAGGTGATGAACATCGGAACTTTGGTACCGTCCTTCGAGGTGTAGAACTTCTGCACCGTCTCGTAATCATCTGAGTTAAAGTTGATTTCAGACTTTTTGTAGAGTGTCGATTTGTTGTTGGTGACATCGTAGCGGTAAATGGCCGCCGGGGTGATGTAGGAGGTGACCGTGTAGAAAGTCTCCGTATCGTCAGCCTCGCCACCGAACCCGCTGATGGTGCCAATCACATCGTTGTCGAGCTTGTAAAGCAGACGGCCGTTCTTGTCGAAAATCTTCACCACCGAGTGGGCATCCTTGATGTAGTTGGCTATCAGCTTCTGGCCGACATAGCTGACCCCTGCGAGCACCTCACCCTTGGTGGCGGGGATAATCTCGGTCCACCCCATTGTGTTGAGACTGCCAATCGGGATGCTAATAACCTGATACTCAGGCGCGTTGTGGTTGGTCATCACAAGGAAATGGCCATCCACCTCATCAATCACACTATAGTCATCCTCGAAGTCGGTCACCGCCTTAATAAATTGTGCTTTCGGATTGTTCAAATCTTTGTAATACAAACAATTGCCGGATGTAGATTCACTGCCATAAATCACTAAGTAGCGTTTGTTGACGACCTCGGCGGAGAAGCTGAGGTTCGGGTTGGTACGGTCCTCGTAGGCCAGCTTGTCCTCCTTTTGGTCGGTGCCGACCTTGTGGTAATAGAGTTTTCCGTTCTCGTTCACACCGGAGAGCTCGTTCTTGGGCTCGGGAAAACGGCTGTAGAAGAAGCCATCGTCCTTCCACGCGATGCCGGAAAATTTCACCCACACGAGATGGTCGTCTAAGTCCTTGCCCGTCGCGATGTCCTTGACGTAAATCTCTTGCCAGTCGCTGCCGTTGCGGGAGATAGCGTAACCGAGATACTTGCCGTCGTCGGAAATGCCCAGCGTGGAAAGCGCCACGGTGCCGTCGTCGGAAAGTTTGTTGGGATCTAACAACTCAACTGCCTTGCCGTCAAGGCTGTTCTTGTAGTAAAGCACGCTCTGGTTCTGCAGACCGTCGTTGCGATAGAAGAAGTAGCGGTCGCCCTTTTTCCACGGCGCACCCTCCTTCGGGTAATTCAGAATCTCCTTCAGGTGCTGTTTCATTTTCTCGCGATAGGGAATCTGCGACAAGAACTTGTTCGTCACCTCGTTCTGGGCCTTCACCCAGTTAGCGGTTTCCTCGGAATAGTCGTCCTCGAGCCAGCGATACGGGTCCGGCACCGCCACGCCGAAATAGTGATCGACGGTGTCGCATTTCTTGGTTTCAGGGTATTCCACCTTGGGAATCCCGCCGTTTTTCTTATGACAGGCTGCAAGCATAATGATGGTGCTTAATGCTAAAATGCTGATTGTTAGTTTTTTCATTGATATAATTGTTTGATTATTATCGTGTGGCAAAGATATGTTTTTTGTGATTAGTGAGTGATGAACTGTGAACAATGAGCTGAAAAAAGGCTATGGTTTTTGGGGGATAGTGCATCCGAAACGCAAAAAAAAACATAGTTTCGGATATACTATCGCGGATAGTTTATCCGTAACTACCGAAATCAACATAGTTTCGGATGAACTATCCAATACTCTCGGTACATTTTTTTTGTGCGAAGGTGTCCTGAAAAAAAAAACTTCTCCTTGCAATTCCAAAAATTCGTATTTTTGCACCGTTGTCCGCACCGATGCCCCGGACGGGCGGAAGGCGGGCAACGAAACATATAAAAGGCGTTGAGTCAACGTCTTATCTGCGGCTCTTGTGAACTTCGCACCTTCCAAATCCTGCTGCACGGTAAGGCAATGGTCAATGTCCATGGTTTTGTATATGCAGTAGAGACGCAAAATTTTGCGCCTCTACAAAATGGGAATTCCCCAATTCCTGTTTCAATATACACACGGCGTGGGCTTCGGCATTGCTTATCCTCGGCAGGAAGGCAATGCGAAGGCCTACAAGAGCGGGATGAGCGATGAGTTCAGATTCCCGCGCTTTTTTTATGTGGATCTTTTTTATAGTTTTAACCGTCTCTGGGTTGGGAATCACAGGGCACAACATAAAGTGCTATGAAAAAAGCATTTATGATGATGGCCGCAGCGCTATTTATTACAATGGTGGGCGCACAGACCACGACCATGAAAGGATTTGTAGTAGGCAGTGCTTTGTCGGAAAACGGCAACAACACCTATTCCGTCATCGGGCAGACTTTTGCCGGACAGACCTCCGAAAATGGATTTGAGGTATCTACAGGTATGGCACAAATGCAGCTTGTGCGAGAACTTGTCAACGCCTCTGTGAATTATGGCGAAGGCTATAACGCCAACGGGTTCTCTTACTCACCCGAAACACCTGCCGGTACATACGAGAATAACCTCTATCTACTGCAGGGTGCGAACTACCACTACGATCTGGCAAAACATCTGAAACTCGTAGTGCTGAAGGCTGTCTCCTGTGGCGAGCTAGTATATGATGGCGACCACCACGAATACCAGACCGTCGCGGTGGCGGGTTATTGCTGGACAAAGAAAAACCTTTACGCTGAACATTACCCTGACGAAACCACCGAGATTGCCGAAGCGATGGCTTATCAATCCTCGCTTCACCCCGATGCGAATGCGAACGTGAACACCTACGGTCGTCTTTATACGTGGACTTCTGCAGTAAAGGCAGATGCTGACGGCCAGGTCACACCCGTTGATGGTTATGTGCAGGGCATCTGTCCCAGCGGCTGGCACATCCCCACGAAAGTCGAAATGGACGCATTGAAATCCCTTTCCGCCGAGGACATCCGCACTACCGAGCTTTGGACACAGCCCAACTCGAACACCAACAGTACCCAGTTCACTGCGCTTCCCGCTGGTATGTACAAAGCCTCCCTTTCTCGCTTTGAGGGTCTCGGTTCCCAGACGGACTGGTGGTATATCGCTTCGACGCCCGGGTCGGAGACGCAAAATTTTGCGTCTCTACAGGCCGTTTATTACTGTGACACCGCCATAGAAGGCAATCCTAATGCTGATGATGGTTTGAGTGTGCGATGTGTGAAAAATGAATAATGAACAATAAAAACGTAACAATATGAAACAGACCCTAACCTTCTTTGCAGCAATCCTGCTGCTGGCGGTCGGAGCAACCGCCCAAAAGCTGAGCTACCAGGCGGTGGTGCGCAACAATGCCAACGAGTTGGTAGCCGGCGCAACCGTCCAAGTGACAGTGAGTATTCTCAACGCTACCGGCGATGTGCAATATGCTGAAAGCCACGCCAATGTGCAGACCAACCTCAACGGTCTCCTCTCCTTGATGATAGGAGACGGCACACCCACTGGCACTGCAACGATGGCAGATGTCGTATGGACAGGAGCCAGTGTGAAGACCATCATTACACTGCCTGGTGGCGTATCCGTGACGAGTGTCACGCCCGTGAACGCGGTACCGTACGCGCTGTATGCGGACAATGTTGACCCTTCTGTCGTTGAAGATGCCGTTACAGACTACATCGCAGCCCACGGTACAGGCGGCGAAGCCAATGTGCAGGCCGACTGGAATGTAATCGACCCGACCAGCGATGCTTACATCCAGAACAAACCTGTTAACGTTAGCGTCTTCAACAACAATGCGGGTTACATCACTGCGGCAGATATCCCCGCCATCCCCATTGTCCCTACAAACGTTAGTGCGTTTAACAATGACGCGGGGTACATCTCTGCCGAACAATGTGGCGGTGTGGACATTTGTGCTTTGGCGGCATTGGTGTCGGAACTTCAGAATCAAGTTGCTACATTGCAGTCCACTATTGATTCCCTTATCGCTTCAGACACTACTGGTGGAGAAATCACGCCCGATGACACCACCCAAACCCCTATTGATACCTCCACAACATATGGTATTCCTTGTCCGAACACACCCACCGTCACTGACCACGAAGGCAACGTCTATAACACCGTTCAAATAGGCACACAGTGCTGGACGAGAGAGAACCTGCGCACTACAACATCCCCCAGCACAGGAACTTACCTTATCCCTCCTGCAAACACGACTTATACTTATACGGGTAAACAAGCGAGATGGTTTAATAATGATTCGATCACATACGCACCTAAAAACTATGGCCTGTTATATAACTATAACGCAGCTATTGATACCTATAACTTGGAGTTTGGGGAAACAAGTGTTGTGACAGCGGGTGACTATGAGAGAGGGTTTGATTTTGTTGGACATAGAAGAGGTATTTGTCCTTTGGGATGGCATTTGCCAAGTGATGAGGAATGGACCACCTTAGCATATTACGTCAGCAGTCAGGATAGCTGTGTCAGTGAGTTCGCCACCTATAACAATAGAACTTGGATTGCAAAGGCATTGGCATCGACTACCGATTGGAATAATTCAATAAATACCGCAGCGGTTGGAAATAACCAGCAAACAAACAATATAACAGGATTTTCAGCATTGCCTAGCGGCGGATACGGATTTCTTGGTTATGGAGTATGTGGTTTTATGCGAAATGTAGGTGATTACGCGAATTTCTGGTCAACCAATTACCTGTATCCGAGGATATTCATCAATGGAAATCAATTTGTTGCAAGAGGTGAAGGCTACGGCACGCTGAGCTGCTTTTCCGTCCGATGTCTCCGCGATGAGGATTCAGGTAGTAGTCCGACACTTGTCGTAGATGAGAAACCATGTCCAAATACCCCCACCGTCACCGATGTTGACGGTAACGTGTACAACGCTGTAATGATTGGCGAACAATGCTGGATGAGAGAGAATTTGCGCACTACACACTATTCCAACGGCGACACCATTCTGTTTGAAAATGCTCGCAAATATCCGAACAATGACCAATCGAATGTTGCTGAATACGGATACTTATATCAGTGGTATGCAACAATGCACCTTGACAATTCATATCAGGGTCAAAACTTGGACATACAAGGCATCTGTCCAACGGGCTGGCATGTGCCTTCGTATGCGGAATGGGGTGTATTAGCTGATTATGCTGGACAAAATTATTATGGGCTTATTGCTTCCACTGGCTTTTCCACACAATTGGCGGGACGTTACTGGGATGGCTATCATAATTTCGGTGAACGAAACTATTTTTGGACAAGAGATTACGTTGTTAATCAAGCGGTACATTACAGATTTATGGATGATGCAATGAATTTGTCTTCTAACGGAGAAACTGAAAATGCTTATGCGTTTTTTTCCGTCCGCTGCCTCCGCGACTGATCTAATGTCGATTTAGGATGAAAAAGGGCGTGGCCAATCAGGTCGCGCCTTTTCTGTAGAGACGCACGGCCGTGCGTCTCTACCGCGCAACGCAAACCTCTTCATAAAAAAATTATCGAAGAATGTCTGCATATTAAAAAAAGTGTATTTTTGCGGTCGAAACATTGGTTGATGGTCGCAACATGGTAGCGAGGCACGCTCTTCACAAGAGTCTGCATATTGAGGGTTCGACTCCCTCCGCCAAATCAAAAGGAGGCCTTTTGTGCCTCCTTTATTGTATTACTTGGTACTGGATTCCATTCATTTTGCTCTTTTCCACAATTCCCCATGATTTTGCAAGGTTCACCACCGACCCGTGGCTTTTGTAATTTGGTTCCACTACAACTTTCACAAGCCGTTTATCGCAGTATGGGTGCGTACACACATACACAAGACTCTTCTGAACCGTGTCCTCATATATGTGCATCGGATTCTTCAATGCCGATTCAATGATCGAATAATCCTCCACAGGAATATTCGCACCTTTAGTTATCTTTGGGTGTTTCCGGTATTTGAAAATCTGCCGCTGCGTTACAATTATATCCTTAGAAAGCAACTCTAATCCTTTCGATTTCATGTCTTCCGCTATTGCAGACGGGATCTTACATATTCGACAAACGCTTCCTTCTCCTCGTCCACGCGACAACAAATCGCTTGCAAATCGATACAGTGATCCCTTGTAATATTTTAATCTACAATCATTTGTGATAAAATCTGAAAAAACATTTTCTTCCGTTTTCATGTCGGCAATAATACAATTTTCTCAGACACGTTTTGTTGCAACTGCAAAATAATTTCTATCTGTTGGTTAACTATTGATTGTAAAGAAACTTTGTAAGAGAATATGAAGGTGGCTGTTACGTTTTTTTGAGGAACCCCGCCATAACCCATAACCCTTAACCCAAAAAATTGTATCTTTGCGCCGCATTTTAGAATTCAAGAATTATGCGTGACGCCCGTATCTTTGTAGAGAAAAAACAGGGCTTTCAGGTCGAAGCCGACAGTTTGAAAGCCACGTTGAATCAGAACTTTAACCTCAACATCACCGACCTCCGGCACCTGAAGGTCTATGACATTTTCAACATAGAGGAGAACCTGCTCGCGAAAGCCGAGAGCGTGGTTTTCTCCGAACCCGTGACCGACGATGTCTATCACGATTTCCCGTTGGACGGGCTCAAGTATTTTGCCGTGGAGTTCCTGCCCGGACAGTTCGACCAGCGGGCCGACAGCGCCATGCAGTGCCTTAAGCTCCTGAACCCCAAGACGGAAGCGGTCATAAAGAGCGCCAACCTGTTTGTGATTGAGGGCAATTTGACAGCCGACCAATGGCAGAAAGTGAAGAAATACTGCATCAACGAGGTGGAGGCCCGCGAGAAAGACATGTCCCGACTGGAACTGACGGAAAATCCTGAAGTCCAGGATGTTCCGATTTACAACGGTTTCAGGACCTGGACGGAAGAACAACTGCTCGATTTCCACGGTAAGATGGGACTGGCTATGTCACTGGAAGATCTGAAGTTCATCCAGCAATATTTTGCCAACGATGAAAAGCGCGACCCGTCCGATACAGAGGTCAAGCTGTTGGACACCTATTGGAGCGACCACTGCCGCCACACAACCTTCGAGACGGCCATCACGAATATAGAAACCGAGGGCAATAATATTTATAAAGAACAGATTGAAAATGCGTTACGCGAGTATTTGGCTGTGCGCGACGAGATGTACGGCAAGGATACGAAACGACCCGTCACGCTGATGGATTTGGCTTCTATCAACGGCAAATACGAATACAAGCGCGGCAACCTTCCTGACAAGGAGATTTCCGAGGAGAACAACGCCTGTAGCATCCGCGTGAAGGTGGATGTCGATGGCAAGGAGGAGGATTGGCTGCTGATGTACAAGAACGAGACGCATAACCACCCGACGGAAATCGAGCCGTTCGGCGGTGCGGCGACCTGCGTGGGCGGCGCCATCCGCGACCCGCTGAGCGGTCGTAGCTATGTGTATCAGGCACTGCGTGTTACGGGCGCGGGCGACATCAACGCCCCAATTTCCGCCACGCTGCCGGGCAAACTTCCCCAGTCGGTGATTTCCAAAACCGCTGCGGCTGGTTATTCCTCCTATGGCAACCAAATCGGTCTGGCCACCACGCACGTCCGGGAAATCTATCATCCTGATTACCAAGCAAAACGATTGGAAATCGGTGCCGTGGTGGGTGCTGTTCCCGAAAATCAGGTCCGTCGCGAACGTCCGGAACCCGGCGACATTATCATCATGTTCGGCGGCCGCACGGGTAGAGACGGCATCGGAGGTGCCACCGGTTCCTCGAAAGAACATACGGAGAAATCCTTAGACACCTGCGCCGCTGAGGTACAGAAGGGTAATGCCCCCGAGGAGCGCAAAATCCTGCACCTGTTCCGCCGTCCCGAGGTAACGAAGCTCATCAAGAAGTCCAACGACTTCGGCGCGGGCGGTGTCAGCGTGGCCATCGGTGAGCTGGCTGACGGTCTGGTCATCGACCTGGACACGGTGCGCACGAAATACAAAGGCCTGAACGGCACGGAAGTGGCCATCAGCGAATCGCAGGAGCGTATGAGCGTGGTGGTCGCCCCCGAAGACGTGGAGACCTTCTTCCAGTACTGTCGCGAAGAGAACTTGGAGGCCAACATCATCGCCAAGGTGACCGACGACAATCGCTTGACCATGACATGGCGCGGCAAGACCATCGTCGATCTCAACCGTAACTTTATCAACACCAACGGTGTGCGCCAGCAGGTGGTCGCCAAGATTGCCCCTGTGGCAGACGACGTAATGAAATCCGCTGATATTCAAGGTAGAACAATGCAAGAGAAGTGGCAAAGTTGCCTTACGAATCCGAATGTGGCTTCCCAAAAGGGCCTCATCGAGATGTTCGACGCCACCATCGGGGCTTCCACCGTGCTGATGCCGTTCGGCGGCAAAGACCAGCTGACGGAAACGCAGGTGAGCGCACAGAAACTACCTGTGCGTCACGGACATACAAACCTTGCCTCCATCATGTCGTTCGGTTACAACCCGTTCATCGCCATCCGTTCCCCGTATCATGCGGGCGTGATGGCCGTGTTGGAAGCGATGTCGAAAATTGTAGCGGCCGGTGGCGACTACCACAAAATCCGCTTTACCTTCCAGGAATATTTCGAGAAACTCGGCAAAGAACCCACCCGCTGGGGAAAACCGCTTTCCGCTCTGTTGGGTGCCTTCTGGATGCAGAAAGCGTTCGGACTCGCCTCTTTGGGCGGCAAGGACTCCATGAGCGGTACATTTAAGGACATGCACGTGCCGCCCACCATCGTCTCCTTCGCCATCACCACCGAAAACTCCGACCACATCATCTCGCCGGAATTCAAGCAGAAAGGCAACCACATCTATCTCATTGAGAATAAGTTAGAAAACAATATACCGAATATCAAGCATACTGGCGAAATCTTTGATTTCATGCGCCAGAACATTTTGAGCCAGAAGATTGTTTCCGCCTTCACGTTGCAGTTCGGCGGTATTGCGGAAGCCTTAGCCAAAATGAGCTTCGGTAACGATTTAGGCTTTGATATTCAAACAGATAAAGACTTGTTTGCATACGGTTACGGTAGTTTCATCGTGGAGACCACCGAGAAGTTGGATGCACCTTTTGCCATCGAGCTTGGCAAGGTGACCAATGATTTCGTGGTCAATGGCGAGAAGCTCGACAAGGCGGAACTGTTGAAAGCATGGCGCGGCTTCTACGGCAAACTCTACCCGCAAACCGCTCCGAACGAGACCGCTTCCGTGGGTGCGGAGTTCGCGCGTAAGTCTCAGAACGGCCACTTCGAACCTGCCACGAAAGTCAGCAAGCCGAAAGTGATCCTGCCCGTCTTCCCCGGCACCAACTGCGACTACGACACGGCGAAGGCTTTCGAAGATGCCGGTGCCGAAACCCGCATCTTAGTTTTCAAAAACTTGGATGAGGCGGCTATCGAACATAGTATCGACGAGTTGGCAGCAGCCATCCGCGAATCGCAAATTCTCGCGCTTTCAGGCGGTTTCAGCCTGGGTGACGAGCCCGACGGCAGCGGTAAGTTCATCGCCAATGTGCTGAACAGCCCGAAGGTGAAGGCGGCGGTGGAATATCTGCTGGCTCGCAAATGTCTGGTACTCGGTATCTGCAACGGTTTCCAAGCGCTGGTCAAATCGGGATTGCTGCCGTTCGGCAAGTTAGGTGAGGTTACTCCCGATTCACCAACCCTCTACCGCAACAACATCAACCGTCACATCTCCCGCATCGTGCGCACCCGCGTGGGCAGCACCAATTCCCCGTGGCTCACATCCTTCAAGGAAGGTGATGTCCACCAGATTGCGGTCAGCCACGGCGAGGGCAAATTTGTGGTGTCGGAACAGTTAGCGAAACAGCTCTTCGAAAACGGTCAAGTCGCCTTCCAATACTGCGACGAGAACGGTTTGGTGAGCATGGATCCCGAGGACAACCCCAACGGCTCCTTCTACGCCATCGAGGGTATCGTTTCCGACAACGGTCTGATTCTCGGCAAGATGGGTCACAGCGAACGCAAAGGTCGCAACCTCTACAAGAACATTGGCGGAAACAAGTGTCAGGACATTTTCGCGAATGCGGTGGCGTATTTTAGACGTTAAACATGCGAATCAACGACATAGAATACATCGAGGTAGAAGTCTTGGACGTGCGGGCGGCGGAGCACGCCACGGAGGCGTTTTCGCTGATCCTGACGGACCGGCATAACGTCACCCGATACGTTCCCATCATCATCGGGCTGAACGAGGCGCGGGCGATTTTGGGCGAGAAGCATGGACGGATGCCCCAGCGACCGCTCACGCATACCCTTTTCGCCGACTTGCTCACCGACCATATCCCCGATTATAACCTCGAATTTGTCTCCATCGATGAATTTCACGATGGTATTTATTACGCCTCCATCGTCATCCAATCGCCCACGGGAGTCTATTTCAACGTCGATGCCCGCCCATCGGATGCGGTGGCCATCGCCCTGCACGCCAAGCTGCCCATCTTCTTCCGCAAAGATCTTTTCGAAGAGCTGATGCGTATCGCCCGCAAATCCTCAGATTACCAAGAAGCTGCCGATTTTATGGATTTCCAGCCGAATGCAAGCGCCGCCCCCACCGCCGAAACGGAATGGGAAACGATGTCGCTGTCGGAACTCAAAGACCTACTGCAAAACGCCATCGAGGAAGAGAATTACGAGCTGGCCGCAAAAATTCAGGAAGAGATTGATAAGAGAGGGGTGTAGAGATGCAAAATTTTGCGTCTCTACCGTCCGCACATCCTAACCATTAATCCATGACCACCTCCACCAATTTCCGAAACCAGGCGCGTGCCACCCTCAAGGAGCATTGGGGCTACGACAATTTCCGGCCGCTGCAGGAGGACATCATCCTGTCGGTTTTGGAGGGGCGGGACACGTTAGCGTTGCTGCCCACGGGCGGCGGCAAGTCCATCTGTTTTCAAGTGCCCGCGCTCGTGAAGGGCGGTCTCTGCATCGTCATTTCCCCTCTCATTGCACTGATGAAGGATCAGGTGGAGCATCTCCGCGACCGCAATATCAAGGCCGGGGCCATCTATTCGGGGATGCGGGTGAGCGAAATCCAGGCTACCATCGACAACTGCCTCTTCGACCCCGAATACCGTTTTCTGTACGTTTCCCCCGAACGGCTTCAAACCGAGAGCTTTAAGGTCAATTTCGAGCGGATGCCCGTCTCGATGATTGCCGTGGATGAGGCGCACTGCATCTCCCAATGGGGTTACGACTTCCGACCACCTTACCTCGAAATCGCAAAGATCCGGAAGATTTTCCCGCAAGTGCCCGTGCTGGCTCTTACTGCTACCGCCACCCCCGAGGTAGTCAAAGACATCCAACTGCGGTTGGAATTCAAAACCGAAAACGTCTTCCAGAAAAGCTTCAAGCGGGCGAACCTGACCTATTTTGTGGTAAACGAGGAGGACAAAAACAGCCGGATGCTGCGGATTATGAACCGTTACCCGGGCTCGGGCATCGTGTATGTGCGAAACCGCAAGAAGACAGCGGAAACTGCTGAGTTTCTGCGCAATAACGGCATTTCCGCCGACCACTACCATGCCGGTCTCGACCCCCGCGAGCGCGACCGCAAGCAACAGAGCTGGATGAAGGGTGAGACCCGCGTGATGGTCTCCACCAATGCTTTCGGCATGGGCATCGACAAGCCCGACGTGCGTTTTGTGGTACACATTGACCTGCCAGATACCTTAGAGGCCTACTTCCAAGAGGCGGGCCGCGCCGGTCGCGACGAACAACCTGCCGTGGCGATTTTGCTGTATGATAACTACGACATTGCCCAGCTCAAGCGCAATTTCACCTTCACCTTCCCCGAACTCGACCGCGTGCGGGAGGTCTATCGTGAACTCTGCCAGTCGCACCACATCGAAATCGGCACCGGACAGGGCAAAGTGTTCCCGTTTTCGATGGAGCAACACGCCCGCGCCGTACAGATGAATGCCACCCAATACTTCAATGCGCTGAAACTGCTTAACAATATCGGGGTCATCCTCGTGTCTGAGCATCTAAGGGACAAGTCGGAACTGCAATTCAACCTTAACGGCGACCAGTTACTGCGTTACCAAAAAGAGAATCCCGCATACGAGCCGCTCATTACCGTCATCCTGCGTTCCTATACGGGAGTCTTCACCCAGTTCACCGATATTGACGAACGGATAATCGCCAATCGTTTGGAAACCACAGAAGAGGCTGTTATTGAGCAGCTTAAAGCGTTGCGGAGCGAAAAAATTCTCTCCTACCAGCCTCAAAGCAACATCCCGCTAATCGTCTTTCTGAAAGACAGGATTGACGAAAAATACCTCTACTTCGACAAAAAAATCTATGATTTCCGGAAGGAAAAGGCAGAAGAGCGATTGTCGGCGGTAGAGAACTACGTAAAGTGCGACAATGTGTGCCGTAGCCAGCTGCTACTGCAGTATTTCGGGGAATGGGACAGCACCCCATGCGGCGAGTGCGATGTTTGCCGCCGGAACCATATCCAACGCATTCGGAACAAGCATTTTGAACTGATTTCCAATGAGATAACAGAACTTCAACAGCAAGGGTTGGCCCAAAAGGAGATTCTCGCCGAACTGTCGAAAAAGTACGAAGAGCCGCAAATTGTAATGGTGATGCGGTGGATGGCAGACCAGTGATGCGGAATATTTATCTTGCGTGTATATTCGAAATTTATGTACCTTTGCGGCGGATTTTAGAATTACATCTTCGTCGTTCACAAGTAGTTATAATATGAAAAAAACGTTCAACCTACTAGTTTTTGCCTTGTTGACATCCTTTGTCTGTTTTGGGCAAGATTTCCAATATCAGCCTTGGCGTCCCGACATGAATATGGGGCCTCTGACATTCAACACCTTGGGCGACCAGTAGCACCCATACGTGCAGTGTACCTACGGCTCCAGTTACCAAAATCCCACGAACCAAGGCATTCTGGGTTCTGGCAATGCCAGTTCCCACGCCATCATTACTACCGACGGTCCTGATCCGTGTCGCTGTTACTCCATCAATGGACAAGCATACGTCCACGAAAACTACCTGCCCCCGTTCTGGGATATGGATTATACTGACCATCTCGACACGGCTATACGCGTAGGTTGCGGTACCGGCAACAGTATTTGTAACAAAGCCTCCCAAATCGAGTACTGGTTTTACCCTGAAAAGGAGAACAGCACCCTGATGGTCATATCCTCTTTTGCGATGCAGAACGCCTATAACATGGGTTCCACATACGGACACGGTTCTATCTTGTCATCGCAAGGCGGTTGTGCAAACATCATTAACCCTCAGTTCTATATTGAGGTTTTCGATGGGGAGACGGACCAACTGCTAGATCTCGGCTATTACCCGACCAAAGAATCTCAACAGACAGCCAACCCAGTGGCAAATACCCACTGGCCCTATTCCCGCTTTCTGGCCTGGCCGAGCGGCTGCAGTTGGCCAGACGATTCGCAGAACGCGCCCGACGACTATGGTATCACCACCTATTACTGGGCCGGGCAGAACAGCAATGGTTATGCCACGCCGACCACATATCTCTATCGTGAATGCCCGTCAAACCAGACTGAAGGCAACAGTTCGTCCTATCCCGTCCAGTGGCTCGAATACAAACCGCTGGCTTTCAGCTTGAATAATATCGCCAACCAAAACGTGGACTCCCTTGGGAATTTCGCCCCTGTAAAATCCGTGAAGCTACGCATCCACACGCAAGGTTGCGGGGCCACGGCTCATTGGGCTTACGGACTGTTTGCCGCCAAGATGATTCCCGGCAGTATACAAGTGGAAGCCTGTGGTGACGAAAACCTCCATCTTTCCGTGCCTACCGGCTTCTTGCCACAAACCTACGAATGGCATTATGGTTACGACGCCCTTGATGCCTGCAACCATTTCTGGGACTTCACCTCCGATCCCGTACCCGGCATCACCCCGGATGGAATGTACGGCGTGTTCCTTGATCGTGACTTGATCCAAATATACCCCTACTATCGTTGCGAGATGAAATCCTATACCGGCGTACCGTTCGTCCATGAAGCATACGTCAAGTTCTACGATATCGTATCCGACTTTACCTACGAACAGGATTTCAGCGCGGAAGAAATTGAGGTACAATTCCATGACGGTAGCACCGTTTATGCCATCACTCCGCCCACCACCCCGCCCTCGCAAGGTGGCACCTACGACACTCTCGTGCAGTCCGCCCAGCACACCGAATGGTACGTGAAGCACGACGGCAGCTTCCAACTGTTTGCTGAAAATGTTGCCGGACCCACACACACGTTCACCAACGAAGAGATTGACGAAAACGGCATGGCCACGGTAATGCTCAAGACGTATGCCGGAGGCTGTGTTGATTCGGTGGAGAAGACCTTCCCGCTCTCCCTCGTCGCCGTTCCGGAGCGTCCCTCCAACTACCTCACCCTCTACCCCAACCCGACTACCGGTCTTATGAGCATCAGCGCAGAGAAAGAGATTCTCCGAATTGAAGTTTTCACCCTCGACGGGAAAATCCTTATCTCCAAAGCCCTTCAGAAGAACAGCGGCCACATAGACCTGTCGTCCTATGCAACAGGCTGCTACACTGCCACCATCCATTTCGCCGACGGCACCTCCGAGCAGGTGAAAATTATCAAACAATAAATTTTCAAATGGC
This sequence comes from uncultured Bacteroidales bacterium, assembly GCA_905235135.1. GTDB lineage: Bacteria > Bacteroidota > Bacteroidia > Bacteroidales > WCHB1-69 > F23-D06. Next base: position 30,448 of record CAJOKR010000006.1, on the reverse strand, counting down.
TGCCACAATTGCGGAAAAATTTCGTTATGTATTCAGTTTGTAAATCATATTGATATGAAAAAGATATTCATTTTACTGGCTATCAGCATATTAACAATAGCTATCTGTTTCGGACAGAGCTACCAATACCAGCCGTGGAGGCCTGACATGAACATGGGGCCGCTGAATTTCAACACGCTGGGTGACGCGAATCATCCGTACGTGCAGATGAAAAAGAGCAGCAACTACACCAATCCAAACCAGGTTATCTACACCCCTGATGGTTACGGCAATTCCTCGTCCCACGCCGTCATCACTTCCAACTCGCCCGACCCGTGCCGCTGCTACACCTTGAGCACTAGCGGATCTTCACCCTCCTACATTCACGAGAACTACCTACCCCCGCTTTGGAACGGCGACCAGACCCAGCATCTGGACACGGCCATCCGCATCGGGTGCGGTACCAGCAACAGTGTTTGTAACCACGCCGCCCAAATTGAGTACTGGTTCTATCCTGTGGACAGCCTCAGTACCCTGTTGGTCATGTTCTCCTTCGCCCTGCAGAACTGCTACAATATGGGTTCCTCATACGGACACGGTTCTATCTTGACATCGCAAGGTGGTTGTGCATCCATCACGAACCCTCAATTCTATATTGAGGTCTATGACGGGGAGACCAACCAGCTTCTGGACCTCGGCTACTACCCGACCCAAGCTTCCCAGCAGACCACCAACCCCGTGGCGAACACCCACTGGCCCTATTCCCGCTTCTTGGCTTGGCCGAGCGGTTGCAGCTATCAAGGCGACTCTCATACCGATCCCGACGACTATGGTATCACCACCTATTATTGGGCCGGGCAGAACAGCAACGGATACACCACCCCCACCACCTTCGACTACAAGGAATGCCCGTCAAGCCAAACCGGAGGCAACAGTTCGTCCTATCCCGTTCAGTGGTTCGAATACAAACCGCTGGCTTTCAACCTTAACAACCAAGCCAGGCAGAACAAGGATGCCAACGGCAACTTTGTGGCAAACAAATCGGTGAAGTTGAGAATCCTCACGCATGGTTGCGACGCCACGGCACACTGGGCATACGGTCTCTTCACCGCCACGATGATTCCCGGTGTGATGCAGGTGGAAGCCTGTGGTGACGAGGACATCCATCTTTCCGTGCCTGCCGGCTTCCTGCCGCAAACCTACGAATGGCACTACGGTTACGACTCCGCCGATGCGGCAACCCACTTTTGGGATTTTACCGCCGACCCGGTACCCGGCGTCACCCCGGAAGGTCAGAACGGCGTATTTCTCGATCGCGACCTAGTCCAAATCTATCCCTACTACCGCTGCGAAATGAGATCTTACACCGGAGCTCCCTTTATCTACGAAGCCCACATCAAATCCTACTACGTCATACCCGATTTTACTTACGAACAAAAGTTTGAGAACTGCGACCTCACCGTTCAATTCCAAGATTCCAGCACCATTTGGGTTATCACCCCGCCCTCCACTCCCCCGTCTCAGGGCGGCACATACGACACCATCGACCAGGCCACTCAACACATTCAGTGGTTTGTGAAACGTTACGGCAACTTCATCCCGTTCGGCAACCTCAACCAACTTGACCCCGTACATACTTTCGTGGATGGGGAAGTGGATGAGAATGGATACGCCACCATCAGAATTATTGTTTCCGACTCTGCCGAAACCTGCACCGTAGATACAATTAAGGTGATTCAATTAGATTTGTCAGCCCTTCAGGAGGCCATGGGCACCGATACGGTCTATACCTGCGAGGAAAAGCTGCCCTTCGTCTTTGACCCCAACTATTTCGGCGACACACAGTCCTGGTCCACCGAAGGTACGCGCCGAGTAACATACGATCATGGGGCCGATAACGGCTGCGACAGCCTTGTTGACGTCACGCTATACATCCGTAAGCCCAAAGTGACGGTCGCCTACGACCTCGATTACTGTGACGAATTCACAACGACCCTGTCGGCGATAACGGAGAGCGAGGTGGCCGAATACAAATGGAACACTGGTGAGAACACCCCGAGTATCACCATCACCACCCCGGGCAACTACTCAGTGGTAATTACGGACACTACAGGCTGCGTTTCCGACCCGCCTGGAACCATCAACATCCCGGCCTGTAAGCCCTTCCTCAACCTGCCCAACACCATCACTCCCAGCAATTTGGACGGCATCAACGACTACTTCTTCATCCCGCAGCGGAACCTCATCCGCGACCTGGAATTCACCGTCTATAACCGCAACGGCGAAATCGTCTATCACACCACCAATAAGGACTTCGAATGGAACGGCACCGAAAACGGCAAACTCTTTGTCGGCGCCACCTACACCTACACGCTCTACATCGTGGATTATGAAGGCGTCTCGTCGAATCATAAGGGATCGATTACGGTTTTGTAGTGAACAGTAAACAACAAACAATAGACAATGAGAAAATTTTTAGCATTTAGCATTATGCTGATCAGCCTGTTTGGTTTGCAGGCACAGAACAACCTTCCGAACAGTCATTTCGAGCAGTGGTCATACGGGAGCCCCGATGGCTGGACAATCGATATCAACGGTACGCTCATCGGCAGCATGACCATTGATGTGGAGGTGCATTTTGGTCAATGGACCACCGATGCACACTCCGGCAGCTCCGCCGTCCGCATCGCCTCGGCTGATGTCACCAGCACCACGATAAGCTACACCATGAACCTGCCGGGAATCCTTCAGGTGGGAGAATCGGAACCGTTTACCATGCCGACTGACGAAGCCATGGACATTTTCAACGCCCTGCAAGACTCTGCGGGCATTGCCAATATCCTGAACAGTCTCGATTCTCTGAATATTGACTCCCTCTCCTCGTTCTTCAAAATATTCTCCAAAGGCGTTCCCTGCGATTCCACCCCGCAATCGGTCACGGCTTGGGTGAAATACATCCCCCAAGAAGGTGATATGATGTGCATGTTCGCCATGACCAAGAAGAACGGAGAAATGGTGGACTACGTATTCCAAACGTTCGAATCAGCTGACAGCACCCAATACAACCAGATTGGTATCGACTTCAACAATCCGGGGGCTGAGTGCGACTCAATTTTAGTCATTTTGGTCTCTGCTACCCAAATGCAAAGCAGTTCGGTGCTTTATGTCGATGACGTGAGACTCGTTTTCCGTGGCGACGATATTGAGAGCCACGACAGCTTCCCCGGAAGAGTTTACCCCAATCCCGCCACCGACCAGCTCAACATCCATCCGTTCAACGAGATGCCTTACGTGTGGACGCTGACCGATATGACGGGCAAGACGCTGATGACGGGAGAGGCCAACGGTGATGCCACCATCGGCACCGGAAACTACGCCCCCGGCATCTACCTTCTCCACATTGACGGCGACGGAACATCCTACACCCACAAAATCATGATCCGCTAATGCCGCCCAAAATCTGGTTAGCCCCATTGCACGGGATCACCTCCCGTACATTTCGAAACACCCTATCCCGTCATTTTGGCGGGATAGATTGTTTTATGGCTCCGTTTCTGCCCGCACAACCCGCTGGCAAGTTCCGAACGAGGGTATGGCAGGACATCGCCCCCGAACTGAACACTGCCCTTCCGCTCACCCCGCAGCTTATGGGCAACCGTCCCTCAGCATTCACCGACACACTGCGGATGCTGCACGAACAGTTTGGCTACGAAGACTTTAACATCAACATCGGATGCCCGTCATCGCCGGTGGTGCGCCATACGCACGGCTGCGGGCTTATGCCCCACCCCGACATGGTGGAGGCTATTGTAAGGGAAATCACCACCAAGACAGACTTCCGGCTGTCGCTGAAGATGCGCCTCGGGCTGCACTCTCCCGACGAAGGACTAGAGCTTCTTCGCCGCCTCAACGACTATCCGCTTGATTTTCTCATTATCCATCCACGCCTCGGTGACGAGCTCTATGAAGGTTCCCCGCACTGGGAGCTCTTTGAGGAATTCTGCCAGATCACAAGGCATAAAATCGTCTATAGCGGGGATATTTTCTCCATGGAAGATTACCTAAGGTTATCGGAAAAGTTCCCGAATATGGCGGGCTGGATGCTCGGCCGTGGACTGCTGCGAAACCCGTTTTTAGCAGAGGAAATCAAGGGAATGCCCACCGGCGACAAAAACACCCGTTTCCGCACCTTCCACGACGATTTGGTGGCGGAACTGCTACCCATCCGTGGTGAATCCGGCACCCTCGCCAACCTCAAAGAACTTTGGCACTATTTCGCGGATTTCACGCAAATGCCGGAGGCGGAATTGCGTGATATATTGCGGATAAATGATTTACGGAAATTTTGTGGGTCAATGTGCGCAAAAAAAATCGGGGCTGCCCGTTAACCATTTGGCCTTCGGACAACCCCAATTAACCATATAACCGTGTAACCGTGTAACCCTTACTTCACCAGCGTCACCGATCCAGTGTATTCCTTATCATCGCCATTGAGGTTAACCAGGCGGATGATGAAGATATAGACGCCTTCGGGGCACATTTGGCCGTATTTGTTGCGACCGTCCCAGTAGTCGTAGGGATTGTGGGTGGAGTAGATCAACATACCCGCACGGTCGAAAATCTGCATGGAATACTGGTCGGGATCCACGCCCTCACCCTTCGGCGCAAACGTCTCATTAACGCCATCTCCATCGGGACTGAAGGCGTTGGGGATGTAGAAGAAGTAGGGCACCTCCACTGACACGCGAACCTTTACAGAATCCATACAACCCAACGAGTCGGTGGCCGTCAGCGTGATGGTGTAGAAACCAGAATGGGTGTAATCGTGTGTCACTTCGCTCACATTTTCCACCTCATTGACATTAGAGAAGACATCGCCGAAATTCCACTTCAAGTAGTAGTCGGCGGGCGACATGTCGGTGCAGGTGACCGTACCGATGTTATTCTCCACATAGATTTCCGTGGGATTGGCCTGGAACGACGGCGTGGGCAGCGGCAGCACATGAACCGTGAACGTGTCTATAACCGTACAGTTGCCCTCCATCGTGGCGGAAACCGTGTAAGTGGTGGTCGTTTGCGGAGTAACCGTAATGGTAGTGCCATTCTGCCCGTTGCTCCAATGGAAAGTGTTGGAGGTGGGATGCGTGGCCGTCAGGGTGGCGGGATAACCCTTACACACGCTGTCGGTACCCGTAATCTCAGGCAGCTCCAGCATCTTCACCCGCACGGTGTCCTTGTTGTCACAGCCGTTGTCAAAGGTGACGGTGAGCGTATAGGTAGTACTTTGCAACGGGTTCACCGTAATAGTCGCAGTAGTATCGCCCGTACTCCAACGGTAGGATTCCGGATGAATTTCCGGATACTCTGTGAAAGTGGCCGACAGGGTGGCCGGGTCGCCCGGACAGATGGGGTTGCTGCCAGAAGTTGAGGAAACGTGAACATTCGGCACCTTCACGAGGATGGTGGTGGTGTCCATCAGGGTGAAGAACTGTCCGGATGCATTGGTAAACTGATAGACAGAGATGTATTTCGTAACCGTCGTGTCAGGCTTACTGACGGTAATCATCTTCTCGTAGCTATAAGGTGTACCCATCGTGTCGTTCACGAACCAGCGCAATGTGCCCTGCTCGTCCAACGGGGTGATGGGTGTGAAACGCCAGGCCTCGTTGTCTGTTGACCAGCTTGACATGCCACGCCCCGGTGCTAACAAAATCTGCGAGGACGTGGCGTTTTGTAACCCAATTATGCCCTCTCCTGAAGAGTTCGTTGTAGCACAACATTGACGATGTTTTACATACACATCTATAATATTGGTGCCTTCATAGAGGACCATCTGATAAGTGTTGTAATTAATGGGTTGAGTCTGAGTTGAAGATGAATGGCCATATAACCCCACATTCAGGTAATTGAACACAAATGCACGACAAGGAGGGCTTCCTAACACACCCACACGCACGTTGCCCATTCCAAAACCGTCATTTTTGTTGATATAATAACGACAATCTATGTCTTCATATACGCCATAAACACAGTTTTTATAGACGTATGGTATTGAAGAATAGGGAGGTGACGCAGGCGGTTGGCTATAATAATAAGTACAATACCCTGATTGCGGAGTCATAGAAATCAAACCATTGGTTCCCGGATAAACAGTAGTGTATGGTTTACCGAAGAAGGTGAACGTGAACGGTAGCTGAACACCCGAGAGCCAATTGTCATCCGAACTAGCTCCGATAGGTTGACCCTCATTGTAAGCGAAAAGCATATTGTTTTCATCATACGGGATTTGTTTCACGGAGTAGTCGCTAGTGTATTGTCCTGTAGCGACGACACCTGCCTTGAGCAGGATAATGGGGATATCGCAGTCCCAGAGGATGGTCTTGTTTTCGGCATCGAAGAGGTCGGCATAGATAGAATCCACATCGTTCTGCACCTGGGGACAGGCACTACCGTCGGGACTGTCGAAAAGTTCTGCCACACAGGTGATTTCTGCCGTCCAACCAGCCTTCTGGGTGTCGCCGTTGGCCCCCAGATAGACAAACGAAAGGGCATTGCCAGTGGAAAAGAGTGTGGGAGGCCTGTTGCTGGTAGAGGCATCGAGTGTGGAGGTACAGAACTGTCCGATAAGCCGCTTGTTGGGGTCGGCATAGAGCCCGTCATAAATCTGCATCACCCCATTCACAGAAAACTGGGTAAACTCGCATTTCACGTGGGTACCTGCCGGGGAGTAGAAATCGACATGGATATTTTCGTAATAGCCCTGAGATTCATAGTTGTTCGGATCATTCGAGGCGATATTGCCGTTGGGACCGCCGGAATCGTAAAACCAAGCATTACACGTGCCCACCACAATGGTGTTATAGTAGGAGGGCCATTCGTGCGTTTCGGGGGTGGTGGAGTAGGCATAGACCTTAGCGCGCCAGCCTGCCCGCAATCCCGGGATGTCCATACTGTCGGAATGGAACACGAAGGTCATCTTGCGGCCTGCTGCCGTGATTTCGCCTGGACTCTGCACCAGGTTATAGACTCCATAGAGCGGCGCGTCAACATTGTCCCCGTTAAAAATCCAGAGCGTGTCGCCGTCGCCCATGAGGAATTCCTCAAACAGGACGTAGAGCACGGTGCCCGTCATGTTGGTGCCCAGGGTCATCGTGTCGCGCAGCCCTTGGGCGAAATAGCCGTCAGGATCCTGGTTGGCGCCCATCTCACCCGGCACCCCACCTGGATCGTAGAAGTCGCGTGACTGGTCATCAATATCCAGCACCTGCGGGGCAGAGCCCATAATAATACTCTGACTCATAACAGTTTGCGAAAACATCGCAACCATTATCAGGAACATTGTGGCTAATATGTTTTTCCTCATTGGCGTACAATTTTCAGATATAACGAAATAGAAACCTTTTTGTGGCAAAAAAAAATCACTTTCAGAACGGCAAAAATACAAAAATTTTCAAAGTGGCATTTTATTTCAAAAAAAGTGTATTTTTGCAGCCGCAAAACACACGGGGTGTGGCGCAGTTGGTAGCGCGCTACGTTCGGGACGTAGAGGCCGGAAGTTCGAGTCTTCTCACCCCGACAAAAAGCCTGAAGATCAGAATCTTCAGGCTTTTTTTGTAGGGTGTATGCGATATACCTCTTTCTTTAGCAATCCTTGTCTGTGACCTCCTCCGCATTTAGCACAAATGCGCGAAGACCTTGCTGTTCTGCGGAAACATCCAGCTCATGGATGTCATGCAGCAGCGGTTTGACCTTCTCGTCCGGCATAAAGGCCAGGATGGCGGAATTCAGGGTCGGCCAGGCGTGGGTACCGTAGTGCGGCTCCCCGTTATCACTGCCGCGGCCCTGGACCTCGTTCCAGAAGGTGAACCCGCGGATTTCGTTCTTGTCTAAAATTTCCATCACCTCATCGTAGAAGGCTTGGTATAATGATATGAAAACTGCTTTCATCTTTTCGTTCTTATTTGTTGTTTGTTCTTGCCTACCCCACACTGCGGCTTGCGCCTTGTGTGGGGTTATTTGCACTTCGTGCGTTTTGTCCCTTCGGGACTGCTTAAGGAAATATTTTAATATTACACCTCGTTAACACCGAGGGCTTTGTTGCGTTCGCGGCGGGCACGGCGGCGGGCGGCGCCACGGGCGTTCCACTCGGCGAACTTACTGTAGATGATCGGGATGAGGATCAACGTCACCATGGTGGAGAAGGTCAGACCCCAGGCCACGACCATACCCATGGAGTTCCACATCTCGGCGCCCTCGCCCTTATCGACGGCCAACGGGATCATGCCGAGCACGGTGGTCAAGGTGGTCATCAAGATCGGGCGCAGACGGGAACGGCCGCCGGCGACCACGGCATCCTTGATGCTCATGCCGCGCTCGACGCACAGACTCGTGTAGTCGATAAGCACGATACCGTTCTTCACCACGATACCAATCAACATCATCAGGCCGATCAACGCCATGATGCCCAAGGCGGTGCGCGTGACGGCCAAACCGATCAGCACGCCGGTGAGAGCGAACAGGATGGAGCCCATGATGACAAACGGGTAGCTGAACGACTCGAACTGGGCGGCCATCACCACATAGACCAGGATGATAATCAGCGCCATCAGCATGAACATGTCGCCGAAAGCGTCCTGCTGGTCCTCCCACGTACCGCCGATCTTGTAGTCGAGCGTGGCGGGGACATCCATCTGGTCGAGCTCGTGCTGGGCGGAAGCCACCAGTTCGCTCAACGCGGTGCCCTTGGCCACCACGCAAGAGACCTTGACCATACGCTCACGGTCTTTACGGACGATAGTCGGCGGGGTGAAGGTTTCCTCCACCGTGGCCACATCACCCACGCGGATGCCTTGGCCGCGACTGTTGTACATCAGGATGTTCTCGATGGCGTGGATGTCGTTACGGAACTCGGGAGCATAGCGCACGCGGATATTGTACTCGTCGCCGTCCTCGCGGAACTGCGACGCGGTGTAGCCGTTGAAACGGTTGCGCACGTAGCTGGCGCCCGTGGTGGAGTTCAGACCGTTCTCGGCCAGCTTCTGCCGGTCGAAGACGACCTCCAACTCGGGCGTGTATTCGTCACGGCTGATCAGCACCTCGGAGCAGCCCTCCATCTGCCGCATACGGGCGGCAAGGTCGGCGGCAAACTGGTCGGTGGTGTTGAAGTCGTAGCAGTACAGCTCAATATCGACAGTCGATTGGCCGCCCATGCTGCCCTGGCCTGTGGAGACGGTGTAGGAGTTAATCTCGATATGCTGCTTCATGATGTCACGGATGCCGTCGGCAATCTCCGTGATGAACTTCTTGCGTTCGGTCTTCTTCACCAAGCGGATGTTGAAGGAGAGCAGATGCGTACCGTTGTCGCGCATGAGGCTGAAGGTGTTGTCCTCGTCAGGCATACCCACAGAATAGTTGATGGTCTTGATTTCATCGGGGTATTTCGCCTTCATCTCCTTCACCAACTGGTCGCCCAGCGCCTTGGTAGTCTCCACGCGAGTGCCCTGCGGCAACTTCACGGTGGCGCTCAGACGGGCGTTGTCCTGGGTCGGGAAGAACTCGGTGGGGATGACCAACAGCAGGGAAAGGCTGGCGAGGAAGATGACGACCGCCACGCCCACCACGGTTTTGCGGTGGTTCACGCACCAGCGCAGAATATTGGCGTAGGTCTCATCCAACCAGGCCAAGAAGCGCTCAATAGGAGCATAGACCTTCGCGAACCACTTGCTCTTCTTCGGGTTCTTCTTCAGCAGGAGGGAACTCAGCATCGGGGTCAAGGTCATGGAGGCCAAAAGGGAGACCGCAATCACGATGGTGACAATCCAGCCCAACTGTTTGAAGAGCACACCCGCCATGCCGGTCAGGAAGGTCAACGGCAGGAACACGGCGATAATCACGAGGGTGGAGGCCACGATGGAGAGCGACACCTCACTGGTGGCGAACACGGCCGCCGCCTTGGGCTTCGAACCCCGCTCGATATGCGTGGTGATGTTCTCCAACACCACAATGGAGTCATCGACCACCAGTCCGATGGCGATGGATATAGACGACAATGAGATGATATTCAACGTATTACCTGTCGCTAACAGATAGATAAAGGCCGCAATCAAGGAGACGGGCACCACCACGGCAATGATCACGGTGGCACGCCATCTTCCAAGGAAGAAGAGCACGACCACGACAACCAGCAGCAGGATGATGAGGATGGTTTCCTCCAAGCTGTCGATGGTGTTGGTGATATTGTCGGAGTTATCGACCAGGACGTTGAGTTCCACGTCGGCGGGCAGGGAGTTCCGGATGTCAGGCAGTTGGGCCAGCACTTTCTTACAGATCTGCACCGTGTTGGCACCGGTCTGCTTCTGGATGATGACCATGGCACCGCGCTGTCCGTCGGTGTAAGACTCCTGCATACGTTCCTGCAGGGTGTCACGCACCACAGCCACGTCCTTCAGATAGACGTTCTTGTTGGCGAAGCTGCCGACAACCACATTCTCCATCTCATCCGCGCTGTTGAACTCGCCGTCCACGCGCATGGAGTAGGTCTTGGAGCCCACGTCCATCACACCGAGGGAGACGTTGCGGTTTTCCGCGCCCAGGATCTGGGCGATGGCCTCGATGGTGAGGTTATAGCTCTCCAGCTTGTAGGGGTCGCAATAGACCTGGATCTCGCGCTGCGGGGCACCGGAGATGGAGACCGCACCCACGCCGCTGATACGCGACAGCGGGGAGGAAACCTTGTCGTCCAGGATTTTGTAAAGCGCCTGCGTGCTCTGACCCGACTTCACCGACAGCATCATGATGGGCATGTCGTCGGCACTGAACTTGAACAGGTAGGGCGAGTTGGCCCCGTCGGGGAGGGCCGACTTCACCATGTCCAACTTGTCGCGGACATCGTTGGTTTTCTGTTCGATGTCCACCCCGTACTCGAATTCGAGATAGACGATGGAATAGTTCTCCTTGGAGTTGGAAGTGATGTGCTTGAGGTCGCTCAGCGTGTTAAGCACGTTCTCGATGGGTTTGGACACATTGTCCTCGATATCCTCCGCGCTGGCGCCGCCATAGACGGTGAGCACCATGATGGTGTTGCCGTCCATGTGGGGGAACAAATCGACCGGCAGTTTGGTCAAGGCGAAGATACCGATGATCACGACGGCGATGTAGATCAGTCCGGTCATGATCGGTCTTTCAACTGATTTTTGGTATAGGCTCATAATTCTTTCTTGTCTGTTCCATTTTCAGGGGTGGCAGTGCTCGTTCCTCACGCCTTGCCCCTGGCTACCGAGCTCTTGCCCCTACGGGGCGGCTCAATGATTTATTTTCTTATTGCCTGTTGCCTATTTTTTCTCGACATTCACCTCCAGCCCGTCTTTCAGACGTGCCAGACCCGTGGTGGCCACCATGTCGCCGTCCTGAACGTTGCCGGAGAGCAACTCGTAGGACTTGTCCAAGTGGCGACCGACTTCCACCTGGTTGAAGGAGACCTTACCGTCCTTATAGACATAGACGTAGCGGTTGCCGGAGCCTTGCTGGCGGAAGATGGCCTCGTCGGGCACCACCACGTGCTTCTGCGTGCCGAAGTTGATGGTCACACGGGCGTACATGCCCGGGCGCACGCGGCTGTCGGTGTTGGCCAACTGCACCTCCACGGGGAAGGTGTGCGTGGCGCCGTCCATCGTTGGGTAGATCAGGCTGATTTTGCCCTTGAACTCCTCGTCGCCGTAGGCGTCCACCTTGATGCTCACCGGCGTGCCAACCTTCACCTGCTTGAACAGGGTTTCGGAGATGTTGATGTTCATCTTCACGGGCGTGATTTGCTGCACCTGTACCACGGGCAGACCGCCGTAGAGGTCGCCGCTGTCGTAGTTGCGCTGCGTCACCACACCGGAAATCGGGCTGATGAGCTGCGTGTTTTCCAAGAGGTTGTCGTAGGTGGTTTGCGCCACATCCAGTTGGGTCTTCATCGCGTCCCAGTCGGATTTGGAAACGCCACCGACCTTGTAGAGCTCGTCAATGCGCTTGAAGCTGGCCTTGAGGTTGTCAAGCTGCACTTTCGACTGTTTGAGGCTGTTTTCGTTCATCTGCACGAGCACCTTGCCCTTGCCGACACGGTCGCCGACCTCAACATAGATTCTGTCGATGCGGCCGCCCGTGAGCGGGGCGATGTTGTTGACGGCGTTGGCCTCCACAATGGCGGTGTACTCGTAGGTCTGTTCAACCTCCTCCACGTGCACCTCCTGCGTGCGGATGGTCATCTTTTGGTCGCCGGCGGTCACGGCCTCTTTCTTTTTGCAACCCACCATCACTAACATGGTGACTGCCAATAAAATGGTGATTTTTTTCATATTATCGTTTACTATTTATTCATATATTATTGTTCCTTGCCGAGGGTTGCATCCAAGTTGGCCTTTGCCACGAGGTAGTCGAAGATGGCCTGGCAGTAGGTAAGCTGGCTGGTGAGGAGGGCGAGTTCGGTGGAACGGAGGTCGAGCCAGGTGTTCATGCCCACTTCGTACTGCTTCTGGGCGATGTCGTAGGCTTTCTGCGCCTGCCGCATGGTCTCGCTGTCGGAAGCAAGGTCTTCGATGGCCTGCTCCATGTCGTTGACGCAGCTTTGCACTCCCAGACGGAGATTACGCTCTAAATCCAGACGTTGGTCTTGCATATTCTGGATGCTCAGATCCGACTGTTTCAGCTTGTAATGGGTGGAGGCCCAGCCAACGATAGGCACTTGCAGGGACAACGCCACGTATGAGTACGGGTAATTGGTGAACTTTTGCCCGTCGTCGCCCATGCCGGAATATTGGAAGGCGCCAGCTAACGCGAGCATCGGCAGGGAGGAACCGCGCACAATCTTTTTCGACTGCTCCAACTGCTCGATACCCATATCCATCTGACGCAACGCGGAGTTGTAAGCCAGCTGCAGATCCTGCTCGGAAGGCATTGTTGCATTCAGCACCATCTGCTCATAGTCAGAGAGTTGGCCGTCGAAAATCACAGGTTCATTTACATCCATGCCCAAAATCACTTTGAGTCGCATGGCGGACAACTTTATGGCTGTGGCTGCGGAGTTGACCGTCGGCTTCTGGTTCTGCAACGCCACCTCGGAACGCAGTTTCTCGTACTCGGAAACCAACCCCTGCTCGTACGACTGCACGACCAGCCGGTTGCTGGAATCCAAGTTGTCGTAGTTCGCTTTCAGCACATCGTAAGACTGCTTAGCCAGCAGATAAGTGTAATAGGCCTGTTTTACCTGGTTGATCAGGTCGATTTTGGAAGAACGGGCAGCCTCCAATGCCAAATCAATGTCCATGGAGCTGAGTTTCAGGCTCGACCATAGCGGGAAAGAGACCAACGGCAGGCTCAAATTGGCCCCGACGGAATAGGTGTTGTCGCGGCCTACCTTAATGTTCATCGTCTGCCCGCCCATGTCCATCGACATCGTCTGCTTCAGCAGCGTGCGGTTGTAGTTCGAGGCCAGCGAAACGTCAGGAAAGAGCGACACAATCTGTTCCTTCTTGTACTCCCGCTTGATATCGACTGAGCGGTCGGCAATGCGCATTGTGGGTGCTTCGGAAAGCGCAATCTCAATCGCCTTGTCCAAATTGATATGGACAGAATCCTGTGCCTGTGCCATCATCATTCCGCAAGCCAACAACCCTGCCAATAGGAGAGAGAGCCTTTTTTTATTCATTGTCCGCATATTCATTTTCTTCTTTAATTTCCTATAAATCAAAAACTTGAACAACTGTTTATCGTACAAATTACGAGGCTGCAAAAATAGAAAATAATCTTTATGATGTGTAAGAATTACACAATAAAAAATTTGTACTTTTGCCGCCGAAAAATTCGCGTAAAAGTATGGGCGAAAAAGGACGTTTTGTATATGATTATTGGAGGCCGGCGGTGACGGCGGACATTGTGGTGTTCAGTTTTGATGGCACGAAACTCAACGTGCTGCTAATCAAGCGGGGACATGAGCCGTACAAGGATTGCTGGGCATTTCCGGGCGGCTTTTTGGACGAGAACGAAACCTTGGAAGAGGCGGCACGTCGTGAGCTGAAAGAAGAGACCGGTCTTGCGCCGAAGTTCTTCAACGAGGTGGGTTCCTTTAGCGATTTGGACCGCGACCCACGGGGACGCACTATCACCGTTGCGTTCGCGACCGTCGTGCGCCCAAACCAAATCAAGGCTGTGGCCGGCGACGATGCGAAAGAGGCCCGTTGGTTCGACATCCACGAAATGCCGCGGCTGGCCTTCGACCACGAGAAAATCTGCCGCATGGCCCTCTGGAAGTTGCGACTGGCCTTCATCAATTCCCCTGTCGCCTTCCTTTTGCTGGACGACATCTTCACCCTGCCGGAGATGCAGCGACTCTATACGCACGTTTTCTGCAAGGAGTTCGACCGCCGCAACTTCCAGAAAAAGTTCCTGTCGTCGGGCATTCTCACTCCTGTGGCACAGAGCGACGAGGAGAAAAAATCAGCACACGCCTCCATCCACTACCGTTTCAACGAGGCTGGCTATACGCAGCTGCGCGAGAAGATGCTACGGTGCTGATTCTCCTCGCAATTTCCTCTGGGTGGTCCACCAACAATTGCCCGTGGTTCATCTTCGGGAATACCTCCACGTGTGCATCGGGGCAGAGCGTCAACAGATGCTTCACCTGCGGTTTGGCGACGAAGGCCTCTTTTGTGCCGTACCAATAGTGGATATCATTACCGTGGATAGATTCCAACTTGCTGGTATATACCGATTTGTAGCCGTCTAACACCGCGCGGGTCTTCCCCGACGGATAGACCTTCTTGACCTCATCCAACAATGTGTCGAAGTAGTGGGAATGGAAGCCAGCGCCAGAAACCGGTCCAGTGGTAGCAGGTCCAGACGTTGAGGGCCTGGTAGTAGCGCAAGGGTCCCACGCTCCATTTCGGCAACGGCAACAGCGGTGCAGCATCCATAATTGCGTGGTCGATAGTGATTTCGTCGCGCTCTAACATCCGCGAGAGAATCTTTCCGCCCAACGAGAGCCCGTAAGCGACATCCAACCGTCCGTTGAGGTTCTCGCGCACGTAGCGGATGGCCTGCGCCGCTTGGTCATCCACGGAGGTAAACCGCGAGGGTTTACCGAGCAGAAATCCGTCGATGTCCGCCGCGATGATGTGAAAGTCTTCCTTCAGCAGTTCCACCAGCGGGAGGAAAATTTCGTGCGACACGCCCAGCCCGGGGAGCAGGAGGAGGGTCGGGTGGCCGGGGTTATCGTAGGTGTAAAAGTCCATATCGTCTTTATTTGTTTGTTGATTATGTACCAGAGTAGAGACGCAAAATCTTGCGTCTCTACGTTGTCTCTTCTAACAACCACTTCCATGCGGGGATAATCTCTATGTTTCCGTAGTTGTCTTCTAATGAGCCTTCTTCATCGTAGGTGATGATAACGCGGCGGCGGCATGGGTACAACTGCGGCAGTTTTTCGAGGGCACCAGATTCCCTGCGTAAGGTTTCGGGGTCGCTGGTTGAGTAGGAAACTTGCATGGCGAGTTCATCATCGGGCACATAGAAATCAACTTCTACGTTAGCATTATAGAAAAACACTCGCTCATTGTCTTCATCGTGTCCGTATTTACGGAATAGTGAAAGTGCCACCATATTCTCCAACAAGATCGTTTCACAGTCCATCAGTTGGAGTGACAGCAAACCGTTGTCAATGAAATAGTACTTGCAGACGCTTTCTCTTTCGGCGAAGGCCGATGCGATGTTCCTGACGCGCAACAACAGCCAGGCATCCTCAGAAAAGCCCACATAGCTCGCAACCGTAGGCACGCTGATTTTGCCCGACACACTGGAAAGCAGCCTGGAAATCCGATTGTAAGAGATAGGCTGCATCACACTTTCCGCCATTTTTTTGAGCATCAACTGCAGAAGACGAGGATTGGAAATACCATTTCGTTGAACAATGTCACCAAGATAAATTTTCTGATAAACACTTGACAGATAGTTTCTTTTGACTGACAAATTGATAGATTCGGGCAGGCCGCCCCAGGTGAAATATTCATGATAGGCGTTCATGAATCGGCCTTTCGATTCTGTGGCAGTAAGCGATAGTTCATCGAACGAAACATTAATATAAGACAAGTATTCCCGAAAACTGAACGGGTACACCTCTGTAGGCAGATAACGTCCACCTAAAGTGGCCATGATTTCTTTTGAAAGCATTTTGGCATTGCTGCCCGTAATGAAAACGCTGTATTTCTTGTCAGCAAGGTTGCGGGCAAACTTCTGCCAGCCATCTATATTCTGCATCTCATCAAAGAACAGCATGGGGCGTTTGCCATACATCTCTTGATGACACTCCAAAATCAGATTGAAATCGGCTGAAGTGAAGCCTTCCAAGCGGGTATCCTCAAAATCCAGATAGAGCATATCAGCCCAGGAATGTCCTTCATCAAGCATCTGATGCATTTTCTCGAAGAGGAGAAAAGATTTTCCTGAACGCCGCACCCCCACAAATACCTGCAACGGGAAACTGTCCAAATCGTACTGGCGGGGAAAAACAGCGTATTGTTCCACATCCTTCTGATTGTCAAGGAGAATCTGCTTTAATGTATTTCTTGCTATGGCCATAATTTTCTACAAGCTATTTTTTTATTAAACCGCATTTTATAAAACGGCGCAAAAATATAAAATTCTGTTTAATAAAGATAGGGTAATGTTGTTTTTTTGAAGGTTGGTCCTACGTCTCAAGTTCCACACAGCGGGATTTTACACGAAAAACAAACACACCCCAACCACACTGATCATCGCGCCGATGACTTCGCGGACCGTCACTTTCTGGTGGAAGAGGAGGGGGCGATAATGAGGATGGGGGTGAGGGCGAAGAGGGTTTGGGCGATGCCTGTGGCGGTGTATTGGGTGGCCAACAGCGATGCGCTCACCCCGATGAACGGTCCGAAAATGGTGGAGGCAAAAACGCACCACATCGACTTGCGGTCGCGGACCGCACTGCGTAGCTTTGCTAACCCGTCTTTGGAGAACAGCATCAACGAGAGGAAAAAGCCCGCTAACCCGATGTAGGCGCGAATGGTGGTGGCGGCAAATGGCACGCAGATACTGACCGGCAACCGCAACAAAGCCCCCTCACAGACCGCATCTTGGGCAATGCCGAGGACGGTCAATGCGGCATCGTAGTGTTGAAGCCCTATCTTGCTGAGCACCAACCCGAAACCTTGGCAGATACCAGCCATCGCGGCGTAGAAAATCCCTTTAGCCGGAAGTTTGAATCGAAGGCCATGATGCTCGGAATCGTCGCTTTTGGAAAGGATGGAGAGGGCGATACCGCTCAAGGTGACAATCATGCCGAGGATGGCGATCGGGCGCATCTGCTCGCCAAGCAGAATCCGTCCCGTGATGGCCGCCGTGGGTGCGGAAAGGGTCATGAAAAGCTGCCCGAACCGCGAGCCGATGTGGATATAGCCCTGCATCAGGCAGTAGTCGCCGATAACGTAACCGACCACCCCCGACAGCAGCAGCCAGCCCCACGTGCTTCCGTCAGCGTAACGCGGGTATGGCACCCCCATCACCAACCAAAGCGTGAGGACGAGGAACAGCAGCGACATCGTCATCCGGATTGTGTTGAACGGCAACGATCCCATACGCTTCGATCCCACTTCGGCGAAAAGCGCGGTGGCAGTCCACGAAAGAGCCACGAAAATCGAAATCATCTCACCGAGGAACATACTTTACTGTCAGTTATTTGGCGATAATATTATGGAGATAAATTGGGCGGCAAAAATACACAAAAAAAATCGTACCTTTGCGCCCTCAAAAAATTAGGGTAGAAAAGAATGAAACCTTGGCAAATAGCGTTATTCATCATATTGATAATCACCTGTTTAGGAATTATCAGTTTCTTCTATCCCGAAGAGGGCATCACGCTGGCCAAACACACCGTAAACTTCCCTTCCATCGAAAAAGTGCTCGCAGATCCCGACGCTGACCTGCCGGATTTGCCCGGCGACAGTCTTTTCCACGACAAGCGCATCCCCAAACCCACGCTCTTTAACCGCAAAAAGCGCGAGGCCATCATCGCGGAGATTGCCAAGGAGGATTCCATCAAGCAGAAACGCGTTGAGGAACAGTTAGATACGCTCGAACATTTCAAGACCGCCATCGCGTCGGAAGGCCACTTCTACCTGCCCAACGGCGATGTCACCTATTTCGATAAGTTCTTTGCAAAAGCGGCCTCCGCACGCTCGAAAGATGAGGTATTGCGCGTGCTGCACTATGGCGACTCGCAGATTGAGATGGACCGCATTTCCGGTAACCTCCGCACGTGGATGCAGTCGAAATTCGGCGGCGGCGGTCCGGGCTTACTGCCTGCCATCCAGACAGTTGCCTCCTACGCCGTGAGCCAGTCGGCCAGTGGCGCCTTCACCCTCTACTCGACCTACGGCGACGGGGCGCGGGCAAAGGGCAACTACGGCCTCATGCTGAAATGCTACCGACTCACCGGCAACGGCACCTTCACCGCCAATGCCACCACCAACAAGCGCACCGACAACCGCGTGAAACGGTTCTCCCGCGTCACCCTCCTCTACAATGACCACGACGGCAAATTCCGCGCCACCCTCACTGACCGCAAAAACCACTTCGATTCCACCTGCACGAGCGAAGGCACGGGTATCCACGCATTCCGTTGGCAGACAGACTCTTCCACCGCATCATTGCGTATCAACATGCAAGGAACAGCGGACATTTACGGCATCATGATCGACAACGGACCGGGCGTGAGCGTCGATAATATCCCGCTGCGCAGCTCCTCCGGCAACCAGTTCACCCTCGTCACCGACTCCATCCTGCGCAAATGCTACCAGCTCTCCGATGTGGGACTGATTATCCTGCAATTCGGTGGCAACCAGATGCCTTCCACCTATAGCACCGCCGCCATCAACAAATATTGCACCATCATGCAGAGCCAGATCCGCCGCATCAAGAGCGTCTGTCCCAACGCCACGCTGCTCTTTATCGGTCCGTCCGACATGAGCCACTCCTACGGCGGTTCGCTGCAGACTTACAAGTTCCTGCCTGCTATGGTCGATAGTCTGCGGAATATGTGTCTGCGTAACAATGTGGCCTACTGGGATTTGTACGAGGTGATGGGCGGTTATAATTCGATGGTAGCTTGGGTGAGAAAGGGCTGGGCCGGTCCCGACTACGTGCATTTCACCCCCGCCGGTGCCAACTACGTGGGCAAGACGCTGGCCGAGAATTTCGCCACGATGTATGAACTCTACACCACCCGCCGCAAAATGGGTGCCGAACAATTTGACAATCTATGGGACGCTGCGCAAAACTAACACTCATCGCTTTGATTCTCAGCAGTATGACTGCTTTTGCGCAGGTGGATGAGACCACCGATAGCGTTGCCTTGGAAATGGAGGCCGACACCTCAGCCGTATGGGTGCTGCCTGAACTTTTCTCGGCCTACGACTCCACCTTCGCCTTCATCCGCTTCAACGATGACACGCTCTGTTGGGGCAAGGACAGTATGCCGCTGGTGCGTTTCTACGAAAAGCTCGACCGTGTGATCCGCACCCGCAGGGGCAATGTCCACATTATGCACATCGGTGGCTCGCACGTACAGGCGGGCACTATGTCACACCGTATCCGCAAGCATGTTTTGGCGGAATATGGCGGCGAACCGGCCGACCGAGGGCTCATTTTCCCCTATTCGGCGGCCAACGCCTGCAACAATCCCCGCGACTACTGCATCACCCGCTCCGATGTCTTCTCGCTGATCCGCAACGTCTATCAGCAGTACCCTTCACCGCTCGGCATGTCAGGCATCTCCGTCTATTGCACGCAGACCGTGCATTCCATCAAGTTCACGATGAACGAGCCCGATTACGACTTCGCCACCGACACGCTCATCCTCTTCGGCCGCTCCAACGGCATGTACATCGACCCTGTGCTCAAATACGACACTATTTGGCGTTTCTCCGACGAAGCCGACCTCGACAACGAACGCTACTACTTCTATCTCGATCGTCCGTTGCAGGAGTTTACCTTCTACTTCCCCTGCGGCGCGGCGGATACCTTTTTCGTCAACGGAGTTTGGCTGAAAAACGGCAGACCGGGCGTGACGTTCACCTCCATTGGTGTTAACGGTGCGGCAGTACCGTCTTATTTGCGCTGTAAGAACTTTACCCGCGACATGAAAGCCTTCCCGCCCGACTTGGTGATTTTCGGCATCGGCGTGAATGACGCGTTTGGCAAGGATTTCGACTCTACCATCTTCAAAAACAACTACTTACAGCTCATTGCCCGAATCCGAGAAACCAACCCCGACTGCGCGTTTATCTTCCTGTCGAACAACGACACTTGGAAGAAAGTGCGGCGCGGACGCTATACCGTGAACCAGACTGGTCCGCAGGTGAGCGATGTCATGCACCGATTAGCCGACCTCACGTGCCTGCTGGGACCAATTCGAGGTGATGGGCGGGCTCGGCTCCATGGCCAAATGGCAGGCCAAGGGGCTGGCGCAGAAAGACCGCGTCCACTTCACCGTCAACGGCTACAACCTCATCGGCGACCTCTTCTGGCACGCCTTCGTACAACCCCTTAAATCTATGCAAGAATGACCTGGGAGAATGTTTCGCAATTTCTGATCAACCTGTTCTCGTTCGATGAGACGCACCCGTTGCTGTTCACGCAGTTCAACTTTTGGGCCTTCTTTGCCATCGTCTATGCCGGCTTCGCGCTCTTCCACAGCAAAAGGCTGCTGCGCAACACGTTCCTCTTCTTCGTCAGTCTGCTCTTCTACTACAAAACTTCCGGTCTCTTCGTCCTTATCTTGCTGTTTGACACCTTCCTAGACTACTTCCTCGGCGTTTTCATGGACAAATCACAGCGCAACGGCTGGCGTAAAACGTTCATGATTTCGGGTGTGGTCATCAACTTGCTGGTACTCTTCTATTTCAAGTATGCCTACTTTTGCACCGACGCTTACAACACCATCGTGGGCAGCGAGCACGAGGTCATCAACTGGCTCGCGCAATGGGCCAACAATTGGACCGGCACTGACTACTTCGATGCCTCCAAAATCCTGTTACCCGTCGGTATTTCCTTCTATACCTTCCAGAATATCAGCTACTTGGTGGATGTCTATAAGCGGAAGATTGCGCACGTTTCCAACATTCTCGACTTCGGGTTCTACGTCTCGTTCTTCCCGCAGTTGGTAGCAGGCCCCATCGTGCGTGCCGACCAGTTCGTGCCGCAGCTCTACAAAAAGTTCTTTCTCACCCGCCGGCAGTTCGGCATCGCCGTCTTCTGGATTCTCAACGGCTTGGCCAAGAAGCTGATAATGAGCGACTACCTCGCCGTCAACTTCGTGGATCGGGTCTTCAACAACCCTTCGCTGTTCACCGCCTTCGAGAACCTGTCGGCGCTGTTCGTCTATTCGTTGCAGGTCTATGCCGACTTCTCCGGCTATACCGACATCGCCATCGGTGTGGCCATGCTGATGGGCTTCTACCTGCCCACGAACTTCAACTCGCCGTATAAGGCCACCAACCCCGGCAATTTCTGGAAACGGTGGCACATTTCGCTCTCCAACTGGTTGAAAGACTACCTCTACATCCCGCTCGGCGGCAACCGCAACGCCACCTTCGGCACCTACCTCTGCATCTCGCTCATCGCGGCGGTCATCATCCTGCTCACCAAGAGCGTGGTCATCACCTGCATCATCGGAGGCCTCGCGTTGGGACTGCTCATCGCTTCGTTAGTCAGCAAGAAAGCACGGCTGAAGATCAGTACCAACCTCAACATGATGAATACCATGCTGTTAGGCGGCCTTTGGCACGGTGCCTCGTGGAACTTCATGATTTGGGGCGGACTGAACGGCATCGGCATCCTGTCGTACAAGATTTGGCGACATGGCAATATGCTCGTCAAGAGCGCCATCGCCACGGTGATATTCGTCACCTTCCTGATCACCAACCACTTATGGCCACATCCCGCGCTGATGATTGGTGTAGTATGGAGTGGCGTGTGGTTCGTCGGCACGCTCATCAAGACCATCTTCAGCCTCATCAAGCCCGACAAGACGGTGGGCTGGCTCGACAAGACGTGGGGCATCTTCCAAACCTTCGTCTTCATCTCCTTCACGCGCTTATTCTTCCGTTCCGGCTCTAACCTCGACCCGGCCATTGCCAACGAAACGGCGTGGGAGACTGCCAAGGCGATGGTCAACAGCATCGGCGGGCAGTGGAATGTCGCGGCCATCCCCGATATCCTGGCCAACTACCGCGGTGTCTTCATCATGTTCCTCCTCGGCATGATCATCCACTGGCTACCAGACCGTTGGAAACGCTGGTATCGTATCAACTTTGCCATGCTCCCGCTCTGGCTGATGGGCATCATCGTGGTTGCGGTTGTCTTCGTGCTCTACCAGTTCGTGACGGCGGACTTGCAGCCGTTTATTTACTTCCAGTTCTAGGAGACGACGCTTCTGAGCGTCGGAATAGTTCTGGTATGGAAACATCTGCGTCCTCGCAGATGTAGAGAAACCACAAAAACGGTTTTGAAAAAACGCACACAAATATTTTTTTCTTCGGGCAATAATTGAATCGAAAATTTTGTACTTTTGCCGCGTAAAAGCAACGCCTTACTTTCTTGTAAGGACACGGGCCACTTTTCAGTGGCTCTTTTTTATAAAGAACTGTGAATTATGACAAAAAGAGTTACATTCTACATTGACGGATTCAATTTCTACTTCGGTATCAAGCGTGCCCGCAGCATTGACAAAGACTGGGGTAAATGCTATTGGATTGATGTCGTGAAACTATGCGAGAGTTTTCTTGGAGATGGACAGACACTGGAAAAGGTCGTTTACTTCACCGCAAGTCCTATGAATCCGGCAAAAAACAGCCGCCAAAGTTCCTTTCTCAACGCAAACAAACTGATTAATGGGGAGAGATTTGAAATTGTCAGAGGAAAATACATGGACAAAAGTATCACTTGTCAATACTGCAATGCATCTATTTCAAAGCCAGAGGAGAAGAAAACGGATGTGAACATTTCCGTAAGGATGCTGGCTGATTGTATGGAAGACAAGACAGACAAAGTGGCGTTGCGCCGACAGCGACCTTATCCCTCCTTTGGAGTACATTCAACGATTGTTCCCACAAAAGAATATCAAGGTGTATTTTCCACCGACAAACTACAGCAATGATATCAAAGACAACTTATTGCATCATAGAAGCAAGCCCGTTTTGATGAAAAACAACTTGCCTCGATTCTTGAGATCCATCATGGGAGATGTGGTCACAGTTGGAGACAAATCTTTCAGTATTCCAGAAAAGTGGAAGAAGATGTCGGAATGACAAAATGTTTATAGTGATTTTGTACTTGAAAAATCATCAAAATTTCAAAGGTGCATTGGCACGGAACCGTTGAGACAGATTGTTTTTTTCATCAAACAGTTCTGAAATTTTGTATTTTTGCCATCAAATAACGTTGTATTATGATTGAAAAAGAAATCAGCGAAACCTATTCTTTCAATCCCGATGATTTCAACGAAAAGGGAAGAAGGAAAAGCGACGGATTGTCTTTCCGAGACCTTATCAAGGAATACGAACGTGATTTTCACCATCGACATTCCACAGAATATGCATTGAACTTGTACTGCAATTCAAGAACTATGGGCCTCTTGGAGCGGGCATGTGATGCGGCGCCTTTCATGATGTATGGGATGGATTTGACACAAGGTAATGGATTCGATGCAGTAAACGACCCGTTTATCAATCACGAAATGGACAAACGGAGCGAGCGTATTTACGTATATGGAATAGATTCCGCATTTATGACAAACTTTGACGAGTATGGGATTCCGATATTATCAGAAGGCGAGGACATTTACCCGCTGACACTTCTTATTGACAATACTATGAGGGACGGAAATCTCCGTTTGGCAGTTCCCACTCTTGATGATGATGTTGAAGAGGAAATCATACCTGTTGATGTACCTGAATTTGAATTTGTATAATGGAAAAAGAAGTAAACAACAAAGAATGGGGATTGATTCGCAATGACAACGGCGAATGGATAAGTGATGAATACGCTGTGTTCCTCACGCAATTCGATGCTATCTGTCTGAAATCAAGAGCGCTGCATCAGGGAAAGGAATTGCACATTCAACACGGAGCGGAAGGACAACTGTGGTGCTATCGCCATGAATTGGACACAATAGACCTTACCGAGCCAGAACCAACTAAGCGAAAATTAAATGTAAAGAAGATTGTCAAAAACAATGATGAATTATGAAAACAAGAACGGATGATTACGAATTCTTGAAAAACATGCTAAGTCAGAGAACTGTAGTTTCTGATTTGCCTCAAGAGTACACCTATAAGATTGACAAACAAAAGAAAAATCTGGTCTTAACCCTTTCAATGAAAGGATTAACGGCTAACATGCAAGACAATGGAAGTGCTTTTGAAAGCTGGGCGATTGCATTAAGGTTCTATATAGGCGATATCATTCAAACAGTCACCATTGATTGGGAAACTATACCAAACACTGATATTTTCAATCTGCATTTCAATAGATTTGTATATCGTCTTTCATTATTTGTCCAAACTTATGACTGGGTGTTTTCGGCTAATCCGATTCCCCAAATACCCTCTGTACTTGTATGTAACTTCCCCAACGAGGATGCCGCAAAAACTGAAGAACATAAAGTGGGAAGTGAAGGTTGGATAGAATGCAAATATATTGAAAAATACGGTCTATATTATGATGTGATGGACCATCAGTTGCCTGTTGGAATATTCTATGATAAGGTTAGCAGAAACACGCATTATACAACTGGCAAGAAAAGCGCTATAGATATATGGGCGATAAAAGACAAAAATCTCTACATTTTTGAACTAAAAAAGCCAGGCAACAACGTTTTGGGTGTCATATCAGAGTTGATGTTCTATACCAATATTGTTCACGATATTATGTCCCATAGGATATGCTATCAGTA
Source organism: uncultured Bacteroidales bacterium (assembly GCA_905235135.1). Classification (GTDB taxonomy): domain Bacteria; phylum Bacteroidota; class Bacteroidia; order Bacteroidales; family WCHB1-69; genus F23-D06. Next base: position 5,454 of record CAJOKR010000006.1, on the reverse strand, counting down.
TAATGCAAAAATGCAAGTTGCTATTAAGAGAAACTTCCGAGGATTTGGCGACTTGTATAAACGGTATGAAAGTGGTGAAATACAAAACATCTCTGCTGTCATTCTTGCTGACACTACACATCCATTGATACAATCCTCCCTTCTTGATTTCATTAATGACTCCGCTCGGCTCAAATATTGTCGGATCAATTATTCCATGAAAAAAGTTGAATTATAGGTCCAAATATATGAAAATCACCATCCATCGCGGGGCTAACCAAATAGGCGGCTGCATCACGGAAATCACAATCGGGAATGCAAAAGTGTTCATTGACTTTGGCAGTAATTTACCAGGCTCACAGCAGAAAGAATTGACCGCCGTTGAGGTGGAAAGAATGACCAGCGATGCTGATGCCATATTCTACTCCCACTATCATGGCGACCATGTTGGGTTGCACCACCTTGTTCCAAATCATGTTGCCCAATATATGGGTTCAGGAGCCATTGATGTAATGCGGTGCAAATACGAAGCATTGAACACCAGTCAAGATTTCAGTCAGCAGTTGGCAGCCACAGAAAGGATGATTCCTTTCAAGGAAAGAGAACGTATCGTGATCAAAAACAGCATTGCCGTAACTCCGTACTTTGTCAGTCATTCCGCTTTTGATGCTTATATGTTTCTGATTGAATGCGAAGGGAAAAAGATTCTTCACATGGGGGATTTCCGCCGTCATGGCTATCTTGGCAAAGGTCTTTTCCCTACGCTGGAAAAATATATAGGCAAGGTTGATGTGCTCATTACGGAAGGGACAATGCTTGGACGAAAGCAGGAACAAATTGTTACAGAACACCAAATCCAATTGAACACCATTCAGGCACTTCGTAATCACAAATATATCTTCGCCCTTTGTTCCTCAACCGACATTGACCGTCTCGCCTCTTTCCATGCGTCATGTAAAGCTACTATACGTGTATTTCTTGTAGATGAGCACCAACGCAAAGTTTTGGATATTTTTACGGACTATAGTGGTAAAAAGAATCCGTTATATAACTTTGATCACGTTTTTGAACTACGAGGATATAAGTCCTATCGGATTGAAAAGATAACTAATCACCTTAAAGGCAAGGGGTTCTTGATGCCTGTACGAATGAATAGTTTGTGGCTAATAGAGGAGCTGATGCAGGTATTCACCGACGAATCCCCCTGGCTTTTATATTCTATGTGGAATGGATATGCGGAAGAGAATGGCAAAAACTCACTTGAAAACATAATGGCCATTCGCCGCCTCTTTGGAACTCGTATTTTGGACGGCGTGAAGGACGGCTTTCATACCAGCGGTCATGCAGATGTTCGAACCCTTCAGGAAGTTTGCGAGGCTGTAAACCCGTCAATTGGGGTGATACCTATACACAAAGATGCCGAAGCACAATATGATTCTCGTGACTTCCGAGTTTTTGAAGAAGGACAGACCACAATAGACGGAATAGAGATAGACATGAATTGAGTCGCAGTCGTTTTTGTGCTCTACCAGTTCGTCACAGCGGACTTGCAGCCGTTCATTTACTTCCAGTTCTGATGTGATGTCATAGGGCTCACTTCGTTCACCCTGGGTTAGCATAGGTCGGCCTTTCAGCCCTCATGGTAGAGGAGGCGTACTGCCACGTCTGATCCCAGGGCTCACTTCGTTCACCCTGGGTTAACATAGGTCGGGCTTTCAGCCCTTTTTGGAAGTGTTACTATATTATGGTGTATCGAAGAGATATTGCTCGTTAAAGGGAACGTTGTTCTTGATGAGGAGTTGGATGTATTCGTCTTTGGGGGTGAGTTGTTGGTGATGTTCCTCTTGGCGGGCGATGTATCGTCTGGTTTTTGGGCATACCGATTCGCTGACGGAGAATGCGCCATAGCCTCGTTGCCAAGCGAATCCTATGTAATGTTTGCTTTTGGTTTTTAACCATTTGCTGCTCACCGATTTGACCGATTCCATCACTTTGGCCAATGTTATGTTTTTAGACAATGTGAACAATACATGTACATGGTTACCGACACCGTTAATTTGGAGAGGTGGACACCCTATTTTTTTGAATAGATTATCCAAATATTGGTAGAGCTCTATTCTGTCCTCCTTTAGAATTTCCGGGCTGTCGTACCTGATGTGCCAAACGGTATGAACCAGAATTTTTGATAATGATTGTGACATAATGATTATTTTTGCCGCAAATATAACCATTATCCCAATACGATGATATGTCAATTTGTTGATTTATAATATGTTAAAAACACAATCGTAATTGCAGAAAACATTTCGGAAATGGCAAAAAACATCAAAAAACTATATCATCAATATCAATAATCGAAATTTTCCATCGTCCCCAAAATTCCCTCATTTTCGCAAAAATATTCAAAACTCCTTCCAAAAAGGGCTGAAAGCCCGACCTATGTCAGCCCAGGGTGAACGCAGTGAGCCCTGGGGTCATAGTGAGGGTGAACGCAGTGAGCCCTGGGGTCATAGTGAGGGTGAACGCAGTGAGCCCTGGGGTTATAATGAGGGTGAGCGTAGCGAGCCCTAGGACCGAATACGGAATGCAATGACGAATAACCGATGAATGAAATGAATCGGTGAACGAATCGATGAAAGAATCAATAAACGAACGATGAACGAAATATAATATCGTAATCAGACGATAATATGTCATCCGTTTTTGCCATTAACATCAAAACATACGCGTGTGGCAAGACGTATATACGTCTCAGCTCATTCCTGCACCTGCGTTTTCAAATTCCCGCACCTGCGTTTGCTTATGCCCCCAGCAACTCCCGCAGCAATCCCTCACACCCCTCCTGCACGTCGTCCCAAGTGGCCTGGAAATCGCCGGTGTACCAAGGGTCGGCCACATCGCGGGGCGTGCCGGTGTAGTCCATCAGTAAGGAGATTTTGCCGTCAGTATCGGGACCGAGAAGCCGCTGCATGTTGCGCAGGTTGTTACGGTCCATGGCAATAATGTAGTCGTAGTGGGCATAGTCGGCGCGGGTCATCTGGCGGGCGGTCTTGCCGTCGCAGGCGATACCGTGCTGCGCAAGCATACGCCGCGCAGGCGGATAAACGGGGTTACCGATCTCCTCGCGGCTCGTCGCGGCCGAAGCAATTTCGAACTTCTCCGAAAGGCCGCGCTCCGCCACCTTCTGTTTCAGCACAAACTCGGCCATGGGACTGCGACAGATGTTCCCGTGGCAAACAAAGAGAATTCTATACATGTCGTTTCTCATTTTGCAGATTATACAAGGCGCAAAGATAGCAAAAAAGTGTTTAAACACAACGAGTGCCGGTGCTATAACGCGCCAGCACTCGATTATTCATCAAATCCACAAAGTTGTTTGTGAAATTGTCTCTTGATTGGGGAAAATTAAGCGTTTACAGCATTGCGTTGGAACACCATCGGGAAGTTGATGACAGCGTCGTTCTCATCCGTGAACTGGAAGTTGATGGTGATTGTGTCGTCGTTGTCGCTGTAGGTGAAATTAATCTGATAGTCGATGGGGTCGCCGTTCTCATCCGTGCCGACAGCCGTCAGATGACCCGTGTGGGTAGCTCCGTCATACACGTAAGCAAGATCCATCTGCTGGATTTCTTCCAGCGTATATTCGCCGTTCACTTCTCCGGCGTTAAGGACGACGATGTCATCACCGAAAGTGATATGGGCGTATTGGTTGTCGAAAGAGAGATAAAACATCATGGGAGCACCGAGCTCAGCGGGATCCGAGCAACCGAAGTCACTGATGTTCATACCCATAGCCGTGAGCAGGTCTTCCATGGAGAGGGCTGCAGTCCAATTGGTGCCGGCGAGGTCAGCCGTAACCGTCACTTTTGGAACGACCAATTCCGATCCGTTATCCCCATTGAGGGGGTTTTCTTTCTGACAGGAGGCCATACAAAGAGCGATGGCGACAAGAGCGATGGCAAAAATGTTTTTCTTCATACTTTTGAATTTTTACTTTTGATTATTTAATTGATTGATTTGAATGTTTCTGTTGTAAGAACGCACCGGAAGAACGAAAAACTACACCGGATGATTTTTTTTTATTCTCTCTCAAATTGAAGTTGATAGAAGTAATCTCCCTCTTCCGTTCCGAGGGCAGCGCGGGAGATAATCATGGTGTTGTCGGTGATCCAGTTGACATCCCAACTACCACCGCCATCCGGGAGTAGCTCGCTGTAAAGTTTGCCATCGCCGGAGAGCGTCCACGTGGAGCTATCCGTGGCGGTGGTGCCGTCCATCCCGTTGAACGTCAGCGTCACGGTGCCGTTGTCATAGAAAGTGTAGTACATGGATCCGCCGCCATCCTCGGGAACGTACAGGTCGCTGCCCGCCAAGGCACCATTTGGGTCGACATTGCTTACCACCGAGCAAATGAAATGCCAGGTGCCGATGATGTCCACAGATGTGTCTGCAGGCGGGGCGGTGGCGTAAGCCGTGCCATTCCAAGTGCCATTATTGTAGGTGACCACTACGGTAAGACCTTCTTTCTCCCTCTCCTTCATCCATGCCTTCATCGCGTCACGATCGGTGGTACTGAATGTCTTGGGAGCCTTGCTGCCGCGCAATCCCTTGGTCTGGAGATACGTGGTCTGGCTCATATTGTAGAAAGTCACCCTTTGGCCGCCCTGCGCTTGGTCGCAAAGCACATCCAACAGGGTGTCCCACTCGCCTTCGGTATCCAATGTCTGGCGGTTTTCGGTTTGCCCCACGGTGTAAATGATGACGCGCTCCTTGGGGTCGTTGTGGCCATCATTGCCTCCGGGCGTGGGTTTTACAGGTTTGTCGTCACAAGCCGCGAAGGCGAGTGCCAACACCGCCACTAAAGCGGTGAATTTCAGTGTCTTTTTCATATCCGGGATATTATTTTTCTTGTTTCATATTATTCAGCTGATAATCGAGAAGGGCATCGTATTGCGCTTCGGTGGCGATACGATAAAGGGCCACGGTACGGCGCGCGTGGGAGGCCACCACCCGCAAAACAGGAGTGCCCGTCCACTTCACGCGCTGAGCGGGGTTCTTGCTGTCGCCCAGCCAGCTCACGGTACCCTCTTCCCCCTTGATGTTCAACTCTTTGGCCAACTGTTGCCACGCGGCTTCGTCATCGGCGACAAGGAGCACCACATCGACCCGATGGCTTTCGTTAAGCTTAAAGCCGCTCACTTGCGCCACCGTGAGTTCCTGCCGCGAGGCGTAACGCTTATACAGCTCGCTCTGCGACATCGCCACTATCGGAAGCAGCAACATCAGTATGACAATCAGTCGTTTCATTATTCCATCAGCATTTCCGCGGCCAGAGAGGCCCATTGAACATCCGTGGTGCCGACACGGTTACAATACAGGGGACTTCTATTTTTTACTTCTTCGCGCTGCCGCCGACCTTGGTGCGAAGTCCGTTAAACACCAAGATAAGCAAACAACGCCGCAAAATTAATTCTT